>RGUK01000830.1 GCA_010027825.1 bacterium | reverse complement strand
GCATACGGTTTTGCATCTGGCCGATAAGCACGGCTTATCTGATCTGCTAATCTTTTTAGAGAGTCGTGGGGGCGTCAAGACGGATGCGGATAGTGAAGGGGGTACGTACCTTGACTCCTTGCACGAGGAGCAAGAGGGATAAGCCAGCACTAAGGGTAGGGGAAGCTTTTTTCGAGTGGGAGGGGGGATTCATGTGCAATCGGTTGGTATTCTTTGCCGTAATCGTTATGGTACAACCGCTTCCAGCTGCGGCTATAGATGATGTCATCGAACGACCAGTAGCGCCGCCGCCATGTCTGGTTCTATCTTGCTGCTCGCAAAAACATGCTCTTTCACCTGCTTTTCCTCTGCACACTGCTGTGCGCCATGGGTGCCTTTCCTGTGTACGTGGAGTTTTTGCTCAATACGATGTGTGCACGGATGAAGTGAACCAGTGCAACATGCAGGGTAATACCCCTCTCTTCATAGCCGTTGCTTGGGCCCATCCTGCACGAGAAGATGCCTGGCTGGCGGTGATCAGCGAGTTGCTTTACAGGGGGGCAAATGCTCGCGTGCGCAATAAGCATGGTGCCACCTTAGTCCATTGTGCAGCCGAGCGGGGGATGCTATCGGTGGTGAAGCTTCTTGTTGGTGAGGGGGCACTGAATGATGATGATTGGGCAAATGAGGCACTCTGTAAGTCACTAGCATCGTGTGCATATCGGCACTCGGCCATAATCGATTTTCTTTCCGCTTGCAAGGAAGAACGGTCGCTTTCTGTTCGAAAACCCAAAAATGCTTTGATTTAATCCTGTTTTGCATCATTTCCGCACGCCTGCTAGACTCCGCGCTGTAAAAACAAACTACCATTTATCCGTTAGGAGTGTGGATTGTGCAGGGTCATCGAAATTATTACGTGTTCCTATTCGTGCTGAGCTTCACCCAAGTTGCTTGTGCTGCCACAGCGCTGGAGCGGTACCACCACCAGACCGATGAGGGGCGGCAGGTTTACGCGCATGCCACCAGCTTGGTGAGTGCTATTATCCAGCAAGATGTAGCGACAGTACAA
>RGUK01000829.1 GCA_010027825.1 bacterium | reverse complement strand
GATGCACCCGGCGCTGCCAAACATTCGCCGTGAGTGGGCATCGAATAATTATTATCGACAGTTTGAGGCCATTCAGGCCTCAATCCAATATTCAATCTACAATGCCCAAATGATCGAGGAAGCAAAACGGATATCGATTCGGGATTATTATCCCGTCAACCCGCCCGAAGGTTTGCCAAACTGGTCGCTGGATAAACTGATTAGAGTCTGGCTCTGGAGCACAAACTTTGCAGACCAAAACCTTGCGGCCCGGTCGCTAGGCAAAGTAATTGAATCGCCCCTCAACCGCGCTTGCAACCCCTGGAGACCGTACCAGGGTGAGTGGCGCTAGACAATCTTTAGGGTCAAGTGCCGAGTATTCCTCGGCACTTCCCGACTAACAAGGAGAAACTATGCTAATCGTAAAGTGCAAAACGGGTGGCCAATTCGAGATTCCGGCTAACTGTCCCACGGCTAATGTCGTGTGGCGCAACCATTTAGGCCAGACACACACCTATCATCGTACCGACGGTTCTTGTTTGCCTGCCTTCCAAACAGTTGAGCAGTTCCGCTGCTACTTGTACCGAACGGCGGCTTATGCTGGAAGGATGTCGCTATAATTAAACACGAAATAAAACACAAATCGCACACGGGAGTGATTCGTGTTTTATTCAGGAGGGCAATGATGACCAAAATCGAAGAGCTGATGTTCGAAACCGCAGAATGGACAATTCGCGAGCTGACCCCAAAGGAGTATCCCGACACGCAACTTCGGTATGAGGTGCGTGACGAGACCGGTGAAGTCGTCTCCCTGCATTTTTGGGAAGAGGACGCCAAGCAAATGGCCACTATGCCGCTGGTGCGGCGTGTTCTCTTTGACGCGTTCTGGGCCTACATCAAGGAGGCAGCGCGTGACTACGGCATCACGGAAGAGGACGTGCTAAATCGAATTATTGCCGGATTAAAAGCGGCGAAGGGGGAATGATGCTACTGACCATTACCTTCATCTTCGTCGTCGTCGTCGCGCTCTATTGCGCGGAATAGGGGCAGGGAAGCAATGAGTAAAGCCT
>RGUK01000084.1 GCA_010027825.1 bacterium | reverse complement strand
TTGTAGGAATGTTTGCTAATAAACAAATACCTTCAGTCGGTGCTAGTATCGGTATTGAAAGAATTCTCTCCATTTTGGAGGACAGATATTCTTAAGTAAGAGGTTCTTCCACCACAGTCTTAGTAGCCACCATTGGTCCTGACATGAACTCTCATAAGTTCAAAATCACAAATTCCTTGTGGTAACACTCAATCAATGCCGAATTCCTCTACAATCTCAAACCCAAGCCATAAAAGTAATTGTCATATGCTTTATAGCATCAAATTCCGTTTATGGTCTGGATAGGCTAAGATGAAGTAGATCAAAACATGCTGAAGACTGCCATCACTGACTTGATGGAAAAGATTGGCAATGACAAAGAAGCACGCGAGAAGCGTGACAAGCAATACGAAGAGGGATTGAAGCGTACTGGTCTGGGCAACGATGCCCCCGGTGGTGCTACCTTCACTGGCGCGTCTAAGGTTGTTCACCCTGTTATGGCAGAGGCTTGTGTTGACTTCGCTGCCCGCGCATCAAAAGAACTGTTCCCGCCTGATGGTCCTACTCGAACCAAGATTCTGGGCGAGGTGACCGACGAGAAGGTTGAGGTTGCAGAGCGCAAGCGTGACTACATCAACTGGCAGCTGACCGAACAGATTGAAGAGTTCAAGGACGAACTCGACCAGATGCTGACCCAACTACCCCTCGGTGGTAGTCAGTACATGAAGCTTTGGTACGACGATAAGAAGAAGCGCCCGTGCGCAGAGTTCATTCCTATCGACAACATGATTCTGCCGTTCGCGGCTACCAACTTCTACACCGCACAGCGTGCAACGGAGATGCAAGACATCACCGAGTGGGAGATGGAGCAGCGGATTGATGCTGGCCTGTATCGCGACATCAACATGATTCGCGCCACCATGGAGCCGGAAGAGACTGGCCCGATGAAGGCCAACAACAAGATTGAAGGCCGCAAGTACGAAGACAGCGTTGACGGTCTGCGCCGCGTATACCACGTTTATACATATCTGTCGTTCGATGAGGATAACTACACGAAGGGCGAGTCTGCCCCTTACATCCTCATGATTGATGAACTCGAGAGTGAAGTCATCGGTTTGTATCGCAACTGGGAAGACGGCGATGAGACCATGACCAAATTGGATTGGCACGTAGAGTTCAAATTTATTCCGTGGCGGGGTGCATATGCCATCGGTCTGCCGCACCTCATAGGCGGCCTCTCAGCGGCTCTGACGGGTGCTTTGCGTGCCTTGATGGACTCGGCCCACATCAATAACGCAGCGACCATGCTGAAGCTCAAGGGGGCGAAGGTCTCTGGTCAGTCTCAGCAGGTTGAGGTTACTCAAGTCGCCGAAATTGAAGCAGCCCCGGGCGTTGATGACATCCGTAAGGTTGCGATGCCGATGCCGTTCAATCCGCCGTCACCTGTTCTCTACCAACTGTTGGGTTGGTTGACTGACGCCGCTAAGGGTGTAGTCACAACCTCGGAAGAGAAGATTGCCGATGCGACCAGCCAGATGCCTGTGGGTACGGCGCAAGCCCTGATTGAACAGGGCGCTGCGGTGTTCTCGAGCATTCACGGTCGCCTGCATGAATCGCAGCGTCGTCTGCTATCTATCCTTGGGCGTATCAACCGCTGGTATCTAGACGAACAGAAGAAGGGCGATGTCGTTGCTGAACTTCCGATTAAGCGCGAAGACTTCAAACGCAACACCGACGTTATTCCTGTCTCTGACCCGCACATCTTCTCTGAGACCCAGCGCATGGCGCAGTCTCAAGCGGTTCTCCAGTTGGCTCAACAGTTCCCCATGTTGATTGACCAGCGGGTTGCGGTATCGCGGATTCTCAAACAGCTGAAGGTGCCGAACGTCAATGAGTTGATGCCCAACGCTGGCAAGGCTCAAGAGCGCAACGCTGCAGAAGAGAACGCCGCCATGACTCTGGGGCAGTCTGCTTTCGCGTATCCGCGTCAGGACCATCTGGCGCACATCATGACTCACCTGAACTACGCGATGGACCCCAACCTAGGTGCCAGCCGTTTGATTGCTCCGCGCTTCATCCCGCAGGCTCTTGAACACATCAAGCAGCATCTGTTGCTCTGGTACACCAATCAAATGAATGACTACGCCACCCCAGATACTCCGGGAGCAAAGCTCGGCAAGTATGAAGACTCAAAGTTTGCCAAGCAGATTGACCGCGTCATGGCTCTGGCGTCTGAGCACGTCAAGCAAGACTCTCAGCAGACTCTGGCGCAAATTACTGCTGCTGTTGGCCAGCTGGGCGAATACATGAAGCAGTTCCAGCAACAACCGCCGATGGACCCTGAAGCTCAAGCAGTCCTGCAGGCGTCGATGGCTGAAACGCAACGTAGAGCGCAGCGTGACCAAGCAGAGCTGGCACTACAAGCACAACGTCTGCAAGCCGAACAGGCTGGCAAGACTATGGACCGTCAGATTGAAGTGGCTATGAACGCCGAAAACAATCTGACTAAGGAGCGCATGAAGGCCGCAGATTTGACTATTGACGAGGCCAAATTGCGCAAAGAGCAGTATGAGACTGCTATGACGTTGAACAACGCTATCCAGCGTGACCTAGGAGGTTGAAATGGCAACTGATGTTAAGCAAGAGCAAAGCGAAGAAGTAAAGCAACATCACCGGATGGCCGCCGGTGCTTGGATTGAAGGTGATTCGCTCCAAGAACGTGGTTCGGCCACCATGACCGAGGCTAACTCGGACCATGGCAATTTTGGTAACAAGGGCGTTGACAAAGACAACGCATGAAGTCGCTGTCTGACCTCATAAGTGCTGTAAAAGCGCGTCAGAACGAGATAGCCGTCAGTCTTGCGCGGGGAACTGCGGGAGACTTTGCGGCCTATCAACGTCTGGTTGGGGAACACGCGGGGTTGCAAGCAACCCTGAACATTATTGACAACCTGTTAAGGGAAGAAGATGAATATGAATGAGCCGGTAGCGTGTAATGACGCTGATTTGCAGGATGCTTTTCCTGCTGTGGACCCCGGTGCGAAGCCTCTTGGAGCGCGAGTTTTAGTACAACTGCGCCGAACCAAAGACAAAGCTACGAGTGCCGGGATTATTTTGGTTCACGAAACCAAAGAAACCGAGAAGTGGAACAACATGGTGGCCAAGGTTATTGAGATTGGTCCCCTTGCATTCCGCAAGCGCGACGATATGGAGCTGTGGCCCGAGGGGTCATGGTGTGCCGTTGGTGATTACATTCGGGTTCCGAAGTGGGGTGGTGACCGCTGGGAGGTTGAAGTGCCCGGCGAGGAAGAGCCTGCCCTGTTTATGGTCCTCAATGACCACGAAGTCATTGCCAAAATCACCGGCAATCCGTTGACTGTGAGGGCATTCGTATGAGCGACAACAAGGAAGAACTGAAAGACATTGATGTCATTGAGGAAAAAGATGGTTCTGCGACCATTGATTTGCCGGAAGGCATGGAAAATCCTCAGGCAGACGATGAAAAAGACGAAATTGAGCCTGCTGTCGCCGATAGTCAGGACGATTCTTCGGATAACGAAGACTATCCCGACGATAGTGAGGCTGTAAGGGCACAAAAACGGGCCAAACGTAAGGCTCGTCGCGAGTATGCCAAGCAGGTTCACTCTGCCGAACGGACTGAATTGCAGTTTTTGCGTCGTCAGGTCGCTGAAATGGCCGAGAAAATGGCCGTTCAAGAGCGTAAATCGCTTGCGTCTGATTTTGCCCGCTTAGATAAAGCAATTGATGACCAACGTTCGCGCATTAACTTCGCAAAACACAAAATTGCCGAAGCAACTAATTCTCAAGACGGTGAATTGCTGGCTTCTGCGCAAGAAATGTGGTTTGAATCGCGCCGAAATCTAGAAATGCTTGAGGCAGCGAAGAAAAGGGCGTCCCAACAACAGGAAAGCCCGGCTCAAACCGCCGCAGACCCTGTATTGCAGCGTCATGCCAGTGAGTGGATGGCTAGAAACTCTTGGTATAACCCCGCCGACAATAATCCGGACGTAAAAGTTGCTTTAACTATTGACCAAGCGCTGGCTGAAGAGGGCTGGGACCCTCGTACAGCTGATTATTGGGATGAATTAGATAATCGCTTGCAGCGTTATCTGCCCCATCGTTATACTGAACAGGCAGGAGGAAAATCTGCTCAACGCCGACCGAGGAATGTTGTGACGGGTTCAGGAAGAGAAAGTATGTCGAATAGTGGTAGCGGCGGGCGTAATACGTTTACGTTGTCGCCCGAGCAAGTTCGCGCCATGAAAGACGCAGGCTTTTGGGATGACCCGGACAAGCGAGCGAAGATGATTCGACGCTACGCGCAAGAAGCACGACAAAACAACGGTTATAGGAGTTAAGAATGGATTCTCGCCTCAAGAAGTCTCTCTCTGCTGGTGGCCGCCAATCTCGAGCTAGTCTTGACTATGCGCGTGCCGCTCCGGAGGAACAGTCTGCTTTGTCTGATGAACGTCGCAAGATGTGGAAGGACGAATGGACACAAAGTGCGCTGCCCAATGCTCCGGATATCCCGGGGTGGCACCTATGTTGGCTTTCTACTACCAATAGTTACGACAGTATTGATAAGCGGATTCGACTTGGCTACGTGCCCGTGAAAGCGGATGAGTTGCCGGGTATGGACAATCACCGTGTAAAATCTGGCGAACACGTTGGGTTTATCGCGTGTAACGAAATGCTGCTGTACAAGATTCCGATGGACATCTATCAGGAAGTAATGGCGCATTTCCACCATGACGCTCCTCAGGAAGAGGCGAACAAGATTCGCGTCCAAGCAGAGCGAGTTCAGGGTCGTGATAGTTCGGGACGCAATCTCGGACAGGTTGAAGGCGAGGGTCTGGGCGAAATTGATAAACCGTTGCCGGCACCAATTTTTTAGCCGGTAATAATCCAAACAAGGAGCAAGATTATGTCTGCAACTTCCGCTCCGTTTGGCCTGCGCCCTGCGTTCCACCCGAGTGGTTTGGACCGCGCTCAAGCGTTGGCTGGCGGCATCGCGTCGGCTTATAACACCGACATCCTAAAGGGCCAACCGGTCAAGTATGCGACCGATGGCACCATTGTTGTGGCCTCTGGCTCGGAAGCTTTCGTTGGCGCATTCGCTGGCGTTGAGTGGACCGATACCACTGGTCGTCGTCGCGTCTCAAACTACTGGCCGGCTAACACTGCCTACCAAACTGGTTCGTGCGTGGCTTACTTCTACAACGACCCGAACATCGTTTACGAAATCCAAACCGATGGCACGGTTGCCCAGTCGTCGATTGGTGACGAAGCAAACATCACCAACGCAACTGCTGGTTCGACCACCACGGGTCTGTCGCAAGCAACTCTGTCGTCCACCCTCGCTGGTGCAAACGCCGTTGCTGCTATGCGCATCGTTGATATTGCTCCGTACCCGGACAATAACTGGGGTGACGCTTACGTTATCGTTCGCGCCACGGTTGCTCAATTCCAATTCGGCCAAGTTCGCGTCTCCGGCGCTAACTACACGCCGGTTGCTGTTTAAGGAGGGCTAAAAAATGGCAGCCCCGATGCGCAGTACAGACTTTCGTAGCATTGTCGAACCCATTCTTAATGAGTGCTTCGACGGTGTCTACGACCAACGTACCGACGAATGGTCGCGTGTTTTCCGCGAGCAAGAAGGTATTCCCCGCAACTACCACGAAGAGCCGGTTCTGTACGGCTTTGGCGCGGCACCGCAACTGCCTGATGGCACGCCGGTTTCGTACCAACAAGGTGGTGTGCTGTTCCTCAAGCGTTACGTTTACAACGTCTATGGTCTGGCCTTCGCGCTGACCAAGGTGCTTGTTGAAGACGGCGACCACATCCGTATCGGTCAGGTCTATGCACGTCACTTGGCTCAATCGCTGATTGAAACCAAGGAAACCCTGTGCGCCAACGTGTTGAACCGTGCGTTCAACTCGGCATATCCGGGTGGTGACGGCGTGGCTCTGAACTCGGCTTCGCACCCGATTGTTAACGGTACCGTCAGCAACCTGCTGACCACCGCCGCCAACCTGTCGCAAACCTCGCTTGAGCAAATGCTCATCCAGATTCGTCAGGCTGTGGACAACAACGGCAAGAAGATTCGTCTGGTTCCGCGTCAACTGGTTGTGGCCCCGGGCAACATCTTCCAAGCAGAAGTTCTGCTGAAGTTTGACCTCGGCCACCGCTTGGTGGGTCCAGACCGATGCTCCGGAAGGCATGAAGCTTCTGATGCGTCGTAAGCTGGAAAAGACGATGGAAGGTGACTTCGAGACTGACTCGATGCGCTACAAGGCGACCGAGCGTTACGACGTTGGCTTCACCGATCCGCGTGCGCTGTACGGCACGCCCGGCGTCTAATATAGGTCTGGTGGGGGCTTCGGCCCCTGCCTCATTAAAGGGGTAAATACAATGGCACAAACCTATATTGGTTCGACCCTGCGTACTGGCTCTGGCACTCTGACGGACACGACCGACGG
>RGUK01000828.1 GCA_010027825.1 bacterium | reverse complement strand
AAAAAAAGTATAATAATCAAAATATTCACGACCAGCATATTCTTCAAATATTTTCATCGATTGATCAACTGCCAGGTCTAGTTGTTGTTGATCAAGTTCCACCTTTACAACTGGAGCACCCAACATTAACAAAACATAATCTTTTAAATCCTCTCTAACTTTTTCTCTTGTTTTTCTAGGAGAAAGTTTTTTATCATGAGGTGAAACGGGCGAATTGCAAGCGGGTGTACCACAACCTGCGGATGATGAGCCACAATTTTGGTCATATTGCTGTTGAGTTGGACGACCAACAAATAATGTATTAGATTTAGAACAAGTCATAGTATTATATATATAATTAGCAATTCTTAAAACATAAGGAACCTGTGTTGAAAAGTTCTTACAATCATAAAAATTCATTGTTATTAAACGAGGTGGCGGGATCAAGCTCTGCTGTTGTTGAGGTTTCCACAGATTTTAGACCGCTAACCGATTTACTTTTTTTAGTGAGCGGCAATAAAAAAATAAGTTATGGAGGCTTCTTTTGCTAGAGAAAAATTGCTAGAAGAAGTAAAAAAAGTTGCTAGTGATTTAGAGTCGGTTGATGATGCAAAACTAACACCTAAATCTGCGGGCAGTGGCAGGAGAGCAGTTGGGATGAGGATGGAACATGCTCGCTTTTCCAATTTTGGAAGTTTTTATGGGAAGGATTCTGGCGATTTGGATATAGATTCAATGGATTTGTTTTCTCCGGAAGCTTATAAAAGAATTCCAATATTAAAATTAATTGATCAAGAGAAAAAAATGAATGGGCGATCAATTTTTGAATATTGGTTGGAAAAATATGAGCCAAAAAAATGCTTAGTGAATCAAGGCGATACAAAAAATCGTCATTTTGTTTATGATTTTGAGGAAATTAGAAAAGCGGCTTTAAGTTTAGGCTTGAAACCATTTTATTTTGGTGGTTTTAATGGTTTGATTCAATTCATGGAAAAAGGTGATTGGAAAAGTGATGTTGAAAAAAAATCATACCTATCAAGTAGAAACAATCAATTTGGAATCGATTTGAG
>RGUK01000827.1 GCA_010027825.1 bacterium | reverse complement strand
TCTACAACACAATCTTGAATTAATCGCCAGTCCTCTAGAGTAACCTCACTAGTCCAATTATTTGGCAATACTCCAGAAACATTTATTTGGTTCATAAGCTTAGTTTATTTTATTTATTTACTTTAGTCAATCTAGTATTTGAATATTTGTTATAGGAACCAACTTTAATAATCTTATTTACAACAAGATGTTTCTTATTTCTTTTCTTATAAGTCTTATATCTTTTACTTATTTTTTGTTTCTTATTTAGCCAATACCGAATCGGGGTTGTATCAATATAATAATATTTATTAGTAATATATTTAATAATAGGATAACCCATACCAGCAAAAGCAACTATTGTAATAAACCAAGCTAGTAGATGATTCATATTTATTTATTTTCCTCTAGTTTATTTAGTATGTCAAGCACAATATGTTTATGCTCATCTAGTAAATTATTACTGTATTTATTTAATATGTGTTGAATACTATCATTTCTAAACCATTTAATATAATGAAACTGAAATTCATATGGCATCCTTAGATGATGCCACTCATTTGCTAGACATATAACAAGATATCCAAGTTCCTCATCTGATAACGCTTTTATTTGAGGTGTTGATATCATTATTTAAAGTTGTGGTTTTCGTAATGCGAAGGGGTCTAACTCATTACAGGTTCACCACAAACCAGTCACGGTTCAATATTATTATATTTAATATTGGGGAGTTCTTAAAGTAATTGTTTGATTAATTATTTTATTTTCTTTATTTTCTATAATATCACTCACATTTAATCTAGCATTACTATCTGGTGCAAAATTCAAAAGAAAACAAATATAAAATAAATCTACTGGTGTCCACATAATTTATTTATACCAGTTTATTTCTTATTGTCAAGGTTGCAAATAAAGGACTTGAACCTTTACCTGCAAGAAATACTTATGCGTCTTTCTTTTTGATCTTCTCTACTTTTACCAGAGGTTCGTCTGGTTCAGAAGCGATCTGCACAGGGCGATCTTTCACCTTGAAATTCTTCTTTGGTGATTTGCGATCTTCGTTAGAACTG
>RGUK01000826.1 GCA_010027825.1 bacterium | reverse complement strand
GTAAGGTGTTTGAAGTATTGGCAGGCATCGGGATTTAGCCAATACTTGCCAATACCTGCCAGACCTAGTATTGTGTTCCACTTGTGGGGTCAGCGTGCCCTGCTGAACTGGAAGGGCGATTCTGCAAATGCTGCATAAAGCATAATTGAATTGTTTAGATTTGAATTGCTAAGTCCTTTACGCAGCTTAAAACCATTAGACAAAAAATCTACGGCGTTGTTTCCGTCGTCAACACCTTCTTGAATTGAGTTCTCAGCAAAAAGCAAATCATCAATTACATTAAACGGTGATCTTGCCGCATCAACAATATACCAGTTACTGGATCCATCTCCCCGCTTGAGCATCAGCCACCTCGGCCTAAACCCGGTGTACAAAGAAGAGTACCCGACTACTGGGGCGAAGCAGTACGCCACATAGGTTTCGCCATTTCCGAAACCACTGCCCACGCTGAACACAGAACTGGTGGGTGCCGTGTTATTCCAAGTAGAGCCGCCAGCAGACGCGGCAGTGCTGTTAAGAAGAACGTAGTTACCCGCTCCAATAGAAGTGTGGTAGCAGTACCAAGCAGTAGTGCCGTTTCGTTGTTTCGTGATAATGAATGAGGGGGCGACGTTTAAACCGTGGCCGACAGTCGATGCGGATCCGGTTGTGGTATAAGTGACCACGCTAAATCCCGCCGTCGCATTAGCCCTAACCTGCGCCCCACCAGTGATGGAGCCTTGTGTGTTCGTGACTGTTGTTGAGCCTGCGTCCCAGCACCACGAAACAAATGTCGAGTTATTCTTATTGATGCCGTTCTCCAAAGACGTTGAACCGAGAGAGAAACCATCGGAGTTAAACGCAGTGAAGTTTTCGTAATCGCTTTGGTAAAGCCCTTCTGTTTCAGTTGTATTTGAGTAAAGAGCTTTTGTGGTGCCACGGATAGTGTCGTAGAGGCGGTGATAAAAAGAATTGCTGCGCGACTTGATCCATACCAAATCGGGCGAAAACCCTAGGCCGCTGATCGTCTGCGTGCTGCCATTTCCCGTGTAGAGCTTCACATCCATCACC
>RGUK01000825.1 GCA_010027825.1 bacterium | reverse complement strand
CGGATTCCGTCATCGGACAGGAAAAATATGTCCGAATTGACCTGAACCGCAGAACTTTCGGCAACGCACCCGGTGTTGTTTGAAATAAGCTGTATCGTCCAGTCGGCTGCACTGGTCATGTCTGGAGGGATTGTGACCTGGAATATGCGCCTTTTCTTGAACACTATGATTCGATTCTCATAATACGGAACGATTGCAGTGATCTCGTCCCCGTCATCCGCATTGATGATTGCGCTGTTTGCCGAATCCCAAACCGAGGCATCAAGGATGTCGGAGCAATAAAGAGTGTTTCTCTTGGTTGATGATCCAACCCCAAACAGCCTGTTTCCCGTGTTGATTAAAAGCCTTAAATTAATTGGAGGAGGGCTTACGGTTGCGGTTGCGGTTGCGCCAGATCCGTCTCCAATGATTGTGACGGTTGGCGCTCCAGAATATCCAGATCCACCATCCACCACGGTAACGCTTGTGACTGCACCTCCCGAAACCTGTGTAATCAGCGTGGGCAATGTGCCACCCCAATCAGGTCCTGTGACTATGGCCGTTGCGCTGGTATATCCGGTTCCACCTGTTGAGATTGTAATTGCCCTTAATTTTCCACCCTGCCTTGTGGCAATGTCTCCGTCATAATAATAAAGAGGACCATCAGAGTCGGCCATGTACATCTTGTCGTTGAATTGGGCCATGCTAACCCTGGCATCGTATGATGCAGAAAAACCGTCAGCCCACTTCTGATCCTCGCTTCCCCATGTCCTGTTTACAACATCCCAAATTTCATCGCTTGCATGGATCTCGGCGCCTCCATTTGAGTTGATTGTATACAACCTGCCCTGCGTAACCGTGACAAGTCTTTCGGTTGTTGCGGTATCGTAATACCGCATTCCGCCAATTGATCCCTCCTGGCTGGTCGCCGTGGTGTTGAAGTTGGTAACTCCACGCCGGGTCTCAAGGCTTCCCTTGGGCGACAGGGTCATGTTGACCAACTGCTGAACCTGGTTTTCGGCAAGAAGGTCGGATTGCAGACCGCTGGCCTGACCACCCGCAAAACTGCGG
>RGUK01000824.1 GCA_010027825.1 bacterium | reverse complement strand
ATAGTCGTTTTGTTGGAGTCAACACATAGGCAATAATACTTACTATTTTTTCTTACGATTAAGTACGTAGTAAAGCACTCTGGAAACATTGTGACTGAGCCTACCTCTTTGCTCAAACGCTGCGTGGCTGAATATTATATGTCTGCTGGTTGCTCGCCCACTCGCATGGCTGATGTTCTTCGGTATCTGTCGGACGAACTGCTTCGGGATGCTTTTTGCTATGACCATACGGAGAACCCTTGCTTGCTCCTCGATGCGTCGTTGCTGCGGAAGCGCCTTCTGACAGCTGCTGAGTCGATCAAAGAGCCTTTGCCATCAGCTCAATAATTAAATTACACAGTATTCTGTTGCGTACTGTGCGCTTGTAAGGTAAGCTTGGTCCGCCTCTGACGCCCCGGACTCCGGCTTATGAAGACAAAATTTACAATTGGCGATGTTGTCGCAAAGAAAAAGCCTTCGGCGGGTTTAGAGCTGCCAAATAAAAAAGGTACCGTTGTTGATTTTGTTGTAAAAACAAATAAAAACGGCGTTAAATCCCTTTTTTATGTGGTTGAGTGCGAGAACACCGGTAAACGCGAAGAATGGGCGCCCGGTATTACGTTTTTATCTTCGGATGAAACCGCATCCCGCGTGGCTTTTGCTAAGCATTAATTGGCTACCGGGTTTAAACCTCCACGAGACTCTCTATTAACCATTTCCCGGTACGCAAGTCCGGGATTTTTTTGTGCCCACGCCATTAATGCTGCGTCTGACATGCCTGCAGCAGCACCGCTTTCTTTGAGACGACGTTGCAGCTCACCCGTCTGCTCTAAATTACGGCCCAGCGCTTCTTGTGCAGCGTAAAACTGGCCCAGGGGTACGTTTGCCGGTGCTTTATAACCTGCATCTGCTGCTCGCAAAGACGCCTCTGTGAATTGCGGCACAGTGGGGGCTTGCACAGGAGCTGCTTGGCGGTTACCAATCTGAGGCGTAGCTGCATCCACGCGATTACCAGCAGCCGGAGCCGGTGTGGGAGCACCTAGATTTGTTTTCGCCGCTGCTTCGGCGTTA
>RGUK01000823.1 GCA_010027825.1 bacterium | reverse complement strand
GGGACATCCAAGGCGAAAGAACGGCGTAGAAGGGGGATACCTCTCCGTTTCCTATCCAAGTCTTCATCTTTTCGCTGTTGAGTTCCATGGCTTTGAAATCAAGTAGGCTCCTTTTTTCAAAAAATTCGTATGTCGCCTTTATTTCGTAAATTACCTTGGATGATTTCGTTGAAATGTCGGCTTCCTTAAAATCTAATACTCGCTCCAGTTTTCTTCTGTACCTGTACCTCCAGAGTTTCCATCTCTTCCATGCTTTCTCGCCCACAAGGCAGTGGGGTTCTATGAGGGCGTGAACCTCTCCCTCCTTGATCGCCTTCAGAATCTGAAGCTGGGCACGGATGTATAGGTGAATCTCATTGTCTTGCAAGATTCCTTTCATTTCTTTTGCAAGTTTATAGCAGTATTTGAAAAGCGTGGATTTTCTCGGATCGGCATTCGCCTTGAGTTTGACGAACTGCTCTTTTGGCAGTTCCCTTCTGCACTCGTCCTGCCATATGAGTGCGATCTTGTAGGCCTTGGCCTCCATGTCCGTCATCTTGTACTTGATTATCGGCTCAAGATCCTTCATTTTTTCTCGTATTGCGGAGGAATTCAAATCTAGTTATGATGCCCGCATGCGAAAGATCATCCACTAACTATCATAACCTCTGAACCTAAAACTTTCAACCTTTTCGTGGGATGGTATTTCGCAAGAGTAGATGTTTGGTTCCCGTATTTCGGTACGGGCGGCCGGGTTAAAAACTCCCCGGCAGTTCCAAGCCTTGCGCTGAGACGCGTGTATGACTGAGGGGCTGAATCGTTCGGATGAAAGACTTTTATTGTGGTGAGAGCCGCATTTTTCCGTGTAACCCGATAGTAGTTGATCTATCAAGGGGCCTGGGTCACGGTCCGCATTGGAGACAGAGAACAAAAAGTCAGTGTAATCCGGACAGAGGAACGGCAAAGGTAGTGCCAGACAGCGGTATTGTAGAACTCGATAGGAAGTCAAAATATTAAGAACAAGGCAATTGGAATCAATCTAATTGACTAGTCCTTATATTAGGGGTCTCC
>RGUK01000822.1 GCA_010027825.1 bacterium | reverse complement strand
TTAATTTCAAGGCTAATCATTTGGCCGTCCTTTGCATTGGAAATGCTTAGGGTTCTGTTTCCTGCAAGCGTTACCCTAAAAACATCACCAAGAGAGGCGTCAAGCGAGATTGTTGGAGCATCTACGAGAGTTACCACTCGCCTGACAACCTCTTTGTTAGTAAGACTTTGTGTTGCCGAAGTTGTTACTAGAGTGCCGACCGACGGAAAGGTTACCGCAGATACGTCGGCACCACAACCACCGCGAGACTTTGATAATTGAGCTTCTGAAGATAGGTTTCCCGAAGCGTTATTAACAATAACATGATCGGCAGAAGTACCTGAAATTGAGCTTCCGGGCTGCACAATAAGAGCGCCCGTCGAGCTAACCAGTGGGACCCCGTTAAAGACTAATTGATCTGTATTATTTACCGTAAGCGGCAAGTCTGCGCTATTTGCGTTATTTCTCCACGCAACGGACTCGCTATTTGCCAACCGTAAAAATCCAGTAGTAGAAATGTTAGTTCCTTGGGATTTTACCGAAAGAACCTTTATTCCTTTTGAAGCGCCTAAATCTAATTCTGTTGTAAGTGGAAAAGAACCAGTGCCGCGAGCCAAAGAATTGTTCGCAAGAGAAACAAGAAGTCCATCGACTCTTGTTGGCCCACCCCAATCTTCTTCGCCTATTGACGGGACTACAAACGCGGTTCCATTAAAGCTGACGGTTGTTGCCATAGCTCACCTTAAAAGTATGGGGCCGGGAATAAACCCGACCCCAAATTTTATTAGACATCAATGTCAGTTAATTTCACGTTTTGTGCAGGTAGCTGACACATGATGGCTTGGTCAGAGAAAGCTCTGAGTTCAAGGCCAGCATTGTCTACGAGTTCTCGGAAGATCTCGTCTGTCATACCTGGACGACGGAAAGTGATGTCGCTTGCACCAACTCGCATTAAGCGTTTTGTTGGATTTGCGAGCAAGAAGCCTTCGCTTTCTTTTACGAAAGGATGAGCTTCAATTTCGATCTCTCCGTTTACGCTGTAATAGCTGATAGCTTGAGTTCCGGTAGATG
>RGUK01000821.1 GCA_010027825.1 bacterium | reverse complement strand
CTCAAATTACTATATTTTTGGTATGTGTTCGGGTTCATTAATGTAATTATTTGTTCGTGATCAACAAATTTATCATTTAATGCTTTCGCACCACGTGTAATTAATGAATAATCCGTAATACTTGCGCCAGACGTGTCAAATATGGTTGCCCCTGAAACGTTATCTAATCCGTTAAATTCGCCGTTATTACTTGTTGATCCGTATAAAATACCGTTGACTAAACGTTTCGTAATTGATTGCCTGCAGGATGCCCAAATTGAGTCATACGCCCTTTGTCCACCGTCACGGATCACGTCTTTGTGAAACCTGCTTAAAACGTAACTATTTTTTGGCTGCAATGTTATTGACGTGAAATTTGTATCACTTCCGGTTAATGCGTCTGTATTTGCTTTGCCTTCGGCTACCGGATAATTTTCGCGAGTAACTACCGGATATTTCAAATAAGATTCTTTAACCGAAATTTGCGGAATTCGTGACAAAAACCGGTCGTCTTTTATCAATTCCAAAAATACATTGGTTAAATTCGTTTGTACGATGCTATCGGACGGGTACTCAGTACGGAATTCACGCAATCCGTTTTTTTCGCCCAATTCAATTAAAAAATTGTTATCAATTTTTGAACGTTCGCCGGTTGCAAGCATTTTAAATGCGTCCCCTAACGTTTTTTTGGCCGCCCGTTGGTTGTATTGGTGCGTGAAATCGTTCGTTTCAACCTGCATGGTTTCCGGATTGTTTCCGGCATCAATCAATTGATTGTAACGAATTTCATTTGTTATCAAATCTACCTCGTTTAACATATTGGTAAATTCTTTAGCAATTTCAACCGGCATATTGTTCGGATACTTTGCCTGCAATTCGTTTAACTTGTGTAAGGTTTCCGCCCTTTTTAATTTTAAGTTCATGTTATTTTTTTTTGTTTGTTTATAGGATTGTTTCAAAGAATGCTATTAATTGTTTCCCAGAAATTGTCCTGCTTCGATCATTCATATAATTTTCCATTTTTCCGCATATAAACGAGTTTTCCGGGCTTTTTGCGTTAACTATGATATA
>RGUK01000820.1 GCA_010027825.1 bacterium | reverse complement strand
GGCTCTTGCACAATCACAATAAAATCACTGTTGGGACTAGGGTTCGTTTACTACCATTTCGCCGTCCGAAATCCCAACAGTTTTTCCAACTCTCACAATCAAAGGGTATAATACCTTTCAACCAAAAAACACAACCAAAAAACATTTTCTAACTCTCAAGACCATCGGGTATAATAAGGATGTTATGAACAAAGCTTACGAAGCGATCTTCAACCAAGTAATGGCAAGGATGGAAGCTGGAGTCATCCCTTGGCAAAAGCCCTGGAATCACGCACCGGCGAACGGTAAGACCGGTAAGGCTTACCGTGGAATCAACTCGCTGGTATTGGGAATGAGCGCGTACCAATCCAACCGCTGGGTCACCTTCAAGCAAGCGCAAGATCTTGGCGGAAGCGTCAAGAAGGGCGAAAAATCTACTACGGTAGTTTTCTGGAACTTCGGCAAAGAGCAAGATGCAAATACTGGCAAAGACAAGAGTTTTGCATGGCTCAAAACATATGCCGTGTTCAACGCCGAGCAGACCGAAGGATGCGATTTCCCAGAAGTTGCAGTAGTCGAGAACGCCGATGCGGCCAGCATCGTGGCACAATCCGGTATGGCGGACATTATCGTTACCGGCGGGAACGTAGCTTGCTACATTCCTTCAAAAGACATGGTCAAGATGCCGCCGATGACGGCATTTACATCAACTGACGCCTACTACGCGACCCTGTTTCACGAACTCGGCCACGCATCCGGCGCTGAAACGCGGTTGAAACGGCCAGGAATTGTCAATAGCGACGGATTTGGTGGTGAAGCATATTCGCAAGAAGAACTTGTTGCAGAATTCACTTCGGCGTTCTTGTGCCAAGCTTGCGGCCTTAACAGTACGCGGCAGATCGACCAAGCCGCCGCATACTTGCAAAACTGGATGCAAGCATTACGCAACGATCCTGCAATGCTTGTCAAGGCAAGCGGACAAGCGCAAAAGGCAGCAGACTACATTCGCGGGATTGTTGCAGAAGTGATCGAGGACTGAGACGCGAAAAGGGTGGGATTTTCCCACCCTCA
>RGUK01000819.1 GCA_010027825.1 bacterium | reverse complement strand
TCTAAATAGGTTGGCCGAATCATTTGTGCCCAACTGCCGTCTTTGACTTGCTCAAAGCCCAGCTGTTCTAATTGGTTTTTGTTCATGGTTTGTGTGTGTTAATTGTAATTAATTGATGTGAAGGTAAAGTTATTTTTATTCAAATCCAATTCTTGCATGACCATTTTTATATGCTCGCAAAATTCGATGCACTTCATGTAATATTGGGGGTCGGCCAGTATTGAATCCTGCACAAATTTCATGCTGTGCATAACCGTTGCATGGCCGCAGTTCAGCATCTTGCCGATTTCTTGTAGGCTCATTGACGTAGCGCAGCGCATCGCAAACCTCATGGCATGCTTGAAATGTTTAACCTCTCTAAACCTTCGCTTACTGTATGCGGCCTCATAAGGCAGCCTCCAGTAATCGGCAGCGGCTTTGATAACCGCCCGTTGATGTTCGGTTTTCAGGTGCATCTTAAAATACTCATCGTTCCGGCTGTTGATTATCCGGTCAATTTCAATGCGAATTTCAAGCAGCCTATCGTTGTTTTGTTTTAACAAATAGCGTTCAAATTGTCGGTCTGTCATTGCAATTGTGGTAAAAGTTCAATTTTGATAATGTTTCGGCACATCTGCACTCGTTCGTAGATAGCCTGAATTGTCGGCTCATGGTAGTAGATGTCAAATACCTTCAACCGATATTTGGCTGGGATATTTGTCAAGTCAACCTGAATGCCGCCAAGTTCTTCAGGGGTTGGCATTAAAACGTACACCAGCTGGGCCCGTTTAAGCCCCAACAGGTGCATGTACCCCTGCAATTGATACCAATATCCCTTCGGTGGGTTTCGATCCCACATTGGGAAGGTAAACACATCCCAAGGGCATTTGATGTCAACAACGGTGTTGCCGTGAATAACGTCAGGTGTCCCGGTCAAGAATTCGTTTTCAAAAAGGGTTTCGTTTTTCTCAGGCATAAACCAATTCAGATGTTGCCCGGCGAATTCAATGGCGGCATCTTCGACCATTCGGCCTTTTTCCATTGGTCGGCTGTCAATCTGCCTGCGCACCCC
>RGUK01000083.1 GCA_010027825.1 bacterium | reverse complement strand
ACAACGGGTTTTTAGCCAAGCAAGCGCCATCGATCACATCAATCAGACCCACCATGCTCAGCCAGAATGGCAACCCTTTAACCACCACCGCAAAACTATTTTCGTGCTTGGCGGCTCTCAAGGCTCTTTGCTGCTTAACAAAGTTATGCGCCAATTCCTCCAAGGACACCCTGAAGCTAAACAGGAGCTTCAAATCATTCATCAAACAGGCAGCTTTGAAGAGGAGCAATGGCGCTCTTTTTACCACCAGCATGGCATTGCGGCAGTTTCATTTTCATACGATCCCTGTATCACGGTCTATTACCAAGCGGCAGACTTAATCATTTGTCGTGCCGGTGCTGGCACTCTTTTTGAAATTGCGCATTTCAAGCGTCCATGCATCATTGTGCCTCTCATTGCAAGCAGCACCGACCACCAAGTGCACAACGCCGAGGCTATGGCTGCAACCTATCCTGCACTTTTTCAGGTAATTGAACAGTACGCGGTTGTGCACGATCCAGCGGTTTTATTTGATGCTATTCACGCTAAGTTGTCAGCACCCTTGGGTATGGTAGAATAACCATCCCAACCGCCCTTATTTTACCTGGAGAATGCATGTTCCCCCGCCTTGCACACTTGTATGGCCCCCTCTGGATTCAGAGCTACGGCACGATGATCGCCCTAGGCCTGTTAGTTTTCTTGTACTTAACATTACGCCATCCACGCCGTAAAAAATTGATCAGTACCGATGTGTTTATGAACGGCGTTTTTGTAAGCATGCTGGCGGGCGTAGCGGGTGGACGACTTTTGTATGTCCTGTCCTATCCATACGAATTTACAGACAACATGGCTGAAATTTTCTTTCCTTGGGTGGGCGGCCTAACCGTCATCGGAGCCATTGTTGGCGTCATTGTCGGCGGTGGAACGTATCTGTGGTACCATCGCATTCCCATTTTGCCCATTTTTGATTTGGCTGCGGTATACGGCCCCTGCTTGCAGGCCATTGCACGTTTTGGGTGCTTTGCCGCAGGCTGTTGCTATGGAGCCCCTTGCGGGATCTCTTGGCTTGCTGTCACTTTCACCAATCCTGCAGCGCATGCACCGCTGTACGTCGCCCTACACCCGGCACAACTCTACGCCAGCGCCGCATCAGCAGCAATTTTTGTTGTCATGCTACTAGCAGAAAAGCGCCTAGCTCCCCATCACGGGATGCTCTTTTTCCTGTACCTGCTTCTAGAAAATGCAGCCCGCTTTTTTGTTGATTTCTGGCGCGGTGACCGCGATCCGATTGCACTTTCCATAGCTGACTTGTATATTTCCCAAGTGCAAGTGTATGCACTGCTTGGTTTGCTTGCAGCGCTCCTGGGCATCTTGTGGCTTTCCGCTCTCCAGCGGCAACAAAAGTAGGCTATGTCGTTATTTACCTTCATCAAGCAACAACTTTCAATTTTGGACGTCATTGGTGAGTACGTCCCGCTCAAACCCGCAGGCCATTACTGGAAGGGCTCGTGCATTTTCCATGCAGAGAAAGATGCCTCCTTTACCGTCAGCCCAGAAAAGCAAATTTTCTACTGCTTTGGGTGTCACGCTTCAGGCGATGTGATAGCTTTTGTCGCCAAACTTGAGCATTTAAACCAAGTTGAAGCAGCCCATTTTTTGGTCGACCGCTACCACCTAGCCGTGCCGGCAGACCTTGCCAAGCAAATCCATGTACCCAGCGCTGAAGAAAAAGATGCCAAAAATCGTTACCACAAAACCTGCAAAGCCTTTGCTCAGTGGGCGCACAAACAACTCTTTGCCAACCAATTTGCCATAGACTACGTTCAGCAACGCGCTATTTCCCTTGAAACTATACGCACCTTTATGGTTGGGTATTTCCCGGGTGGGCAACACAACATTGCCCGTATGCTCAAGGATTTACAGACGGAAGGTTTTCTCCTCAAAGACTTGCAGGCCGCAGGAATACTGTCTGAAAGCAACGGCAAAGCCTACTCACCCTTTGAAGAGCGCATCATTTTTCCCATCAAAGACGCGCTGGGCAAACACTGCGGCTTTGGCGGCAGAACCTTTCGCAGCGGCGACGATCGAGCAAAATATTACAACAGCAAAGAGGCCGATGGGTTTGAAAAAGGCAAACTCCTGTTCGGTTTTGATATGGCAAAAAAGGCGATCCAAGAACACGAATGCGTCTTTCTAGTTGAAGGCTATATCGACTGCATCATGATGGTGCAGCATGGATTTGCCAACACCGTAGCCACCCTGGGCACTGCCTGCACTGCAGATCACCTCAAGCAACTGAGCCGCTTTGCACACACGCTGTATGTGCTGTACGACGGTGACCAAGCGGGCCAAAAAGCGATGCTAAGGCTT
Source organism: bacterium (assembly GCA_010027825.1). The sequence continues at coordinate 4,191 of RGUK01000083.1, read as the reverse complement.
GCCGAGCTGTGCTGGGAGGTTAATCTGGAAGTCTACGTCATCACCCTGCCGCCCAAACATGACCCCGCCTCGTTTTTGGTGGACGGAGGAAGTTTGCCAGAAGCCAAAGAGCACGCCACTGAGATCCTGCAGCATTTTGTGAACGCTCTGGGCAGCAATTTTCATCAAAAGCCCCTTGCCCAAAAAATGCAGACTGCCGAAAAAATAGCTGGTGTGATTGCCAAAATGCAAAATCCGTTCAAACAGGATGTGCTTTTGCACCACGCGGCAGCAGTCATGCAAATGCCCTTTGCTTCGCTCAAAAGCCTGATTGATAGCACTCGTCCCCGCAGCAGACACATGGCCGCAGCCCCAGAACCTGTACCGGAACCCTTCCTCACAGAAAATGGTGGGGGTGCTGCCGTAGAAGAAAGCGCTGTGGAAGCCGTTTTACTTGAAGAAAAAATCTTTTCTGCTATACTGGGCGGCGTCGCAGGTGGTAAGTTGTTACGCATCCCCGATGATGTGCTGCCCTATTGTAGTCCTCGCATGCAAAACCTTGTACGGTTTGTTGAGCAGTGGCATGGCCATCACGAAGGTGCGCCTTCCGTCAGTGATCTATTGCAAGCAGTAGACGTTGCCCACAAAGATTGGGCGATGCGTGTCGCGATGCAGCATAATAACGAGACGTGCTTTCAGCTTTTCGAGCGACTTGTGGATCGCTTTTGCAAATGTCATTGGCAGAAAATTGTTAAGGACATCAAGCAGCAGCTAGTCAAAGCGCAGCAAGACAATGATACGCAGAAAGTTAACGACGTGCTCGAGCGTTTTTCTCAACTCAAACAAGGCATGATGCAAAGGGGACTTGTACGATGAAATCGGCTAAGAAAACGGCTAAACCAGGTAAGACAAACGCTAAAAAGCACAAAAAAGTCGTTGCTGCCAAACGCGCACCTGCACGTCCAGCAAAAAAAGCCGCGCCAACGCGCAAAATTAAAGTAACCAAGACGGCGGCAAAATCAGTTGCAAAAGCAAAAGCCCCGGCCAAGAAAAAGGCTGCCAACAAAAAACCTGGCAAGCCTCTCGTTAAAACCTTCCTCAGCCTTGTTAAGAGTATCGTTAGCAAGAAGCCAGCTAAGCCTGCAAAACCTACTGCCAAGCAAACGGTGAAAAAGCCTGTCGCCAAAGCGCCGGTCAAAAAGGTTGTCACTAAACCAACGCCGAGTGTGGCAAAAAAACCAACCCCCGCCGCACCAGCAAGCAAGCCTTCTAAAGCAATAGCAGAAAAGGTAGCAACCCCTAAAAAAGTGTCTCCTGAAGCAAAACAACCGGCAACGCCTCAAGCACCCGCACCAACGCTGGTCAAAATAGGTAAGTCGAGCGTTATTGCTGCAACTAAATCGAGCATAACCCCAGCAACAGGCCCGTCATCAGATGCGGCTACCAAAGGCAGCATCAAAACCAGCAGCGTAGAAACCACCTCCAAAGTTATGGGGCCCGCACCGAGCAAAGAGCCAGCGAAAAAAGAGAAAAAGTCCGTTACACCGACCCCTACTAAAGCAGTCTCTAAGCAGGCAGAGGCCCCTAAAAAAGATAAAGAGTCAGAAGAGGGCGAGGACTTAGTTACGCTGGTGCAGATGCCAGAAGAAGAGCAACTCACCCAATCCCTCAAGAGCATCGATAAGCAAGTTGCATCTTTGGTAGAAAAAGGCCGCAACGAAGGCGTGTTGACCTATGAAGAGCTGATGTCCTTCAATAGCCGCAATCGCCTCTCCGATGAAGATGCCAATGAGCTCATTCGTATTCTAGAGCGCGAAAACATCGACCTGATCTCTCAAGATGAGCTTGAAACAGGCAACCAAGATTTTGACGGCCTGATCGAAGCAAACTCGGGCAAGAGTGCCAAATTTGAAAAGTTGCCATCAGATATTGAAGGCTCCCTGGACGCCACCGAGCCCAATGAAGCTGCCCAGGATGATGATTACTACGAAAAAGACCTAGACAAGATTAAAAGCTTGCTTGAGCCCAGCCAGCTTAACGACCCTGTTAAGCTTTATCTGAAAGAAATCGGCAAAATCCCGCTGTTAAATAAAGACACGGAAAAGGTTATTGCTGATAAAATCGCTGCGGGCAAACGCGAATCTATCGAAGCTATTTCTGAATTCCCCTTCATTGCTAAAGAACTCATGAGCTTTGAAGAGCGCATCAGCAAGGATACGCTGTTCCTAAAAGATCTGATTCAGTTCTCAGATTTTGATGAGGACAACTCGCCTAAGTTTGAAGAGGAAAAAATCAAGCTGATTGCAGCCCTACAGAACATCAAAACTTTGGCAGCAAACGAAGACAAGATCTACCGTTCTTATCGCAGCCAATTGGACTCTGAAGCCAAGAAAAAAGAGATGCTTGAAGCCGTCGAGCATAACAAGCGTCAAATTGTTATGGCTGTCCGCGCAATCAAGCTTTCTAACAAGCAAATTAAGAAATTCGGCAAGAAAATTGAAAAGCTCGTCCACAAGATTCAAGAAAAAGAGGACGACATCAGAAACTCCGAATCCAAGCTTGCATTCTACCGCACCATTAAAAAGCCAACTCCTGAGGACTTGGAACAACTTGCATTGCTTGAAACCGTATGTCGCGGCGGCCAAAAACTGGTTAAAAAAGTAGAAGCTGAAGCAGGCATCGGCCGTGACAAGATTTTCGCCAACTACAAGCGCTTCATGGTTGCGCAGACCAGGGATAAGCATGCAAAAGACGATCTTGCACGTGCAAACCTGCGCTTGGTTGTGAACATCGCTAAAAAGTACATCAATCGGGGCTTACACTTCCTTGACCTGATCCAGGAAGGTAACATTGGCTTGCTCAAGGCTGTTGAAAAATTTGAATTCGAACGTGGATTCAAGTTTTCAACCTATGCAACCTGGTGGATCCGTCAGGCAATCACGCGGGCAATTGCTGACCAGTCACGTACCATTCGTGTGCCAGTGCACATGGTGGAAACGCTCAGCAAGATCAATAAGATCACCCGCACCTACGTCCAAGAAAAAGGTCGTGAGCCAAGTTACACAGAGCTTGCCAAGGAATTAAACCTTGATGAGAAGAAAATCAAAAACATCATCAAGATCTCTAAGGAGCCGGTGTCGCTTGAGACGCCAGTAGGGGACAGCGATGATACCTACCTGAAAGACTTCATCGAGGACGAGAATGAATACTCGCCAGTTGATGCGGTGATTAACGAAGACCTCAAGGAAAAAGTCCGCGAAGTGCTTAAAACACTCACACCGCGTGAAGAAAAAGTCCTCAAGATGCGCTTTGGCATCGACGTCGCTTCTGAGCACACCCTGGAAGAGGTTGGTAAAGACTTCTCTGTTACTCGTGAGCGTATCCGTCAGATTGAAGTGAAGGCACTGCGTAAACTGCGCCATCCATCCCGCTCCAAAAAGCTTACGTCTTTTATTGAAAAAGACGTGGACAACGGTTCATCAAACGATCCGCTCGAGTAAGCATCCCATGCGCATCGCCTACTGCATCACCAGCTTGAAAATCGGTGGGGCAGAGGTCGCGCTTGCTCAGCTTGCTCCTCGCATAGCTCAACAGGGCCACACCGTGTGTGTGGCCTTTTTTCATGATGGCCCCATCCGCCAACGCCTTAACCAAGCTGGCATCCCAACCTACCGCATCACCGGCCTTGTGCATCATTATGACCCATATGCCTGGTGGCAGCTATACCGCTGGCTGCGCACCATGCAGCCGGACATCCTGCACACAGCGCTCTGGTCTGCAAATATTCTTGGTCGCCTCTTTGGCAAGCTCCTGGCAATCCCCGTCGTTAGCGACCTGCACGGCAACTGCACCAAAGAAGGCCGTATCCGCAACGGGGGGGACCGCATCACTGCCGCTTGGAGCACCCTGACCATTGCCGTGAGTGAGTCTGTTGCTCAAGCCTACCGGGAGCACATTATCCGCGCCCAGAAGGGTGTCCCCCTCCTGACTATTCCCAATGCCATCGACATACAATCTGTGCAGGACGCTGAGCCAGTTACCCGTGCTCAGCTTGGCATCCCCCCTACCAGCTTTGTCGTTGGTTCCGTGGGCCGGCTTGAGCCGATTAAAGGCTACGACTTGCTCCTGCGGGCATGCGCCCTTCTGCAGCCCCGACCATATATCGTGCTGGTCGGTGATGGCTCAGAGCACGCCGCACTCGTGCGCTGCCTG
>RGUK01000818.1 GCA_010027825.1 bacterium | reverse complement strand
CTCGATCCGGTCGGCAAGCGCCGCGAGCGCCGCCGCCTCCGACTCAAACCACGTGTCGTCGCGACGCCACCGGGTCTGACCCTGCTCGACCCACTCGCCGCACTCGGTGACGGTGCCGTACCACGACAGCGTCGAGTGACCGGTCTTCGCGTTGACGCTCGTCCCGAGCTCGGCGCGGTAGAGACGTTTCGGCTCGCTCACGACGCCACCTCCTGACCGCTGACGATCTCCCGCTTGGTGTCGATGAGCGCGAACAACTCATCCGCCTGGGCGTCGCTGTAGAAGCCCTCGTCGAGGAATCTCTTCTCGACCTTGCCTCGGATCTCGCGGAGCTTCTGGTCGGTCTTCGCGCCCTGCACCGCGTGGCGAGCCTTCGCCATGTCCTCTGACGTGGCACGTGCAGGTGCGTCTGGCACCTCTGGCTCGGCATCCGGTGGCGTAGCGTCGAACTTCGGCCGCACCTGCACCGGCTCGCGCGGCGTCGTCGGAGTCGGGTAGTCCTGTGCTTCCTCGGCGGTGATTAGCCCGTGGAGCAGGTCTGGGAACGCGTCACGCAGTGCGAAGCCGCGAGCACGCATCTGGAGCATCCGGCGTGGATACTGGGTCCACGGTCCAGACTTGCCCGCGAGCCCGGCCCGTTTCGCGTCGGCCATCGTGAAACGGCTCACGACCGGCTCGGCGTCGCCGCGACGCTTCGCCTCGCAGATCGCCACCATGGCGTCGCCGTCGCCCTCGATGCGCTCGCGGACCCACTCGCAGACCGGCGATCCCTTGCAGACCGCAAGCGCGGTGTCGCCATAAACGCTCGGCCTGCCGTTGACCACGGCGATCGACTGGAGCGACTGCATCGGCGACAACCCGAGCTCGGCCCCGTGCTGGATCGCAAGCAGGCACGCCTCGGGCTTGCCGCGAAAGTCCTTCGGGGCGAACTCGGTCGCCGCGACGACCTTGGCGAACCGGAACGCGTCGTCAAACGTGGCGAGAGCCAACCCTCTCGCTGGTGCCGTGTGTGTGCTGATTTCCGTGCTCATCTGCTCCTCGCTTTCTGCGT
>RGUK01000817.1 GCA_010027825.1 bacterium | reverse complement strand
ATTTGAAAAAGACCGGTGTACTTGTCGATAATTTTGCTTGAATCGTTTGAGTATTGCTCATCATCGGCAATCGCCTTGGTGTGCATCGGTGATGAACGTAGAAACGAGATAAAACCGGGCATGTCGTGTTGCAGTAGCTGGTAGACTTTGCCAAAGTGTTCTTTGATTGGATCAGCTACTGGATTGCGCAATATGAAGCCATCTTTATTGATGCATGAGCCGGTGAGCTCATCAAGTAAGGGGGTAAGCTGCTCCAAGTTGCCGATCGAGGCAACGTACTGCTGTTTTAATTTTTCGCCATCCAGATGCTCGGTCATGGTAGTTAGATCTTTGTCGGGCATTATCAGTTGCCATTCGTACCACTTAGCAAAGACCTCTTCAGCTCGTTTTACGACGGGTTCGGCTTGCACCGCGGCGGTCAGGCTGGCTAGGGCGACCAGGGCAGTGGCCAGCAGTTTTTTGCTGTATGCAGTGATCATACGTCTCCTTTTTAATTAGGTAGGATCAGAGGCAAAATTAATATATTTCAGCTCGGAGGAGTTCAGCAGCGCGGCGACACGCATATTTTCCAAAAAGGTGCGGTCTATCGGCCTGCGCAGTTGCTTGATGTACATAGCAAAACGCTCGTCCAGCTTGGATGGGTCTATCCCCCAGCCGCTCAGCATGCTTGGTTGCGCGATGTACACCACCTCATCGTACGACATCAGAAAAATTTTGTTTGGGTCATACGCTAAGTCATTTTGCTCAACGGGGCGGCGAACAAACGTGTACGCACCAAGCACATCACCGTCTTCGCTCACCACATCCCATCGCGTGGTGCTTTTGGGGGTTTTCCAAATAGTGTTATTGGAAAGTTTGGCATAAAATAAGTCTTGTTCTTGGTAGGAGCGGCGCACCAATTTGACGTTGTTGCATTCAGCCCCGCAAATGATTTCATCCCCCAGCCCCCTGCCGGCGCCCTTGCCTGAAACTAGATAGTCCCAGCCGGCGGTGTAGTAGCGCTCTTGCGTTGGGAAAAAAGGGTCAAGCACGACCACGTTGTAGATGCCCA
>RGUK01000816.1 GCA_010027825.1 bacterium | reverse complement strand
TAAACGATCTGTTAGCAGTAGAAACGGCTGTTCAATTGATAGAACTTTTGTTTTATCTCATTGTCATACAAAATGTACAATACATTGATAAACTTGCTCCAACAAGGTATTATGATTGGGTTATATCGACACCACTCATGTTATTAACCACAATGGTATATTTCCAATATTTATACAACATTGATACCAATTCCAAGACAGTTCGGCTACAACAATTCATAAAAACGCACAAAGGGGACATTGTCATTGTAGTTGTGTGTAATTTATTGATGTTGATGTTTGGGTATTTAGGTGAAATAAATGTACTAGACAAATATACTTCTACTTACTTTGGGTTTGTCTTTTTTGCATTGGCATGGAAAAAAGTGTATGATTTTGCAAAGCATACACAGAAGGGTGTTTTGATATTTATCATACAAGTATGTATATGGGGTCTTTATGGAATAGCTGCGATGAAAGACAATGTCACCAAAAATAATATGTACAATATTCTTGACCTATTTGCTAAAAATGCCTTTGGATTGTACTTGTACAATGAAATAAACGCAAAATCGCGTTCACCCCGTTAGACGTTTGCATTTGGACACATCTGTGATTGCATTGGGGCACTTGACCTTTGAAGCAAGAACGGATGGATTATCAGCATTCATGAACCAATCAAATCTCCAAAGGCATCCTTTTTGTTGTTGTTTAGGGAGAAATCTGCATTCACTACGTGATCGAATGCCTCCGTAGAGTTGTCCACCACGGTAGTGATTGTATTGCACAGCGCAACCAGTGAAGATGCCTTGTCCTCCTCCAGGGATAGCAATATCAAAGTGATTAGCACCAAGATCACCGCCTGTATTGGTAATCTGTACAATCATCGTTTTGCCCTTCACTGGCCCACTTGTAAAGACAAGTCGATAACAAGCGCAACACCAATCGGCTTCGGTTTGCCCAGAAATACGTGCGGCCGCAAAACCATAGGAAACATTTTTTGAAATGGCCCAGGCGGTTTGGCCAGTACACGCAAATGACGGACCGCCATTACACCCAGATGCCAAGGCTT
>RGUK01000815.1 GCA_010027825.1 bacterium | reverse complement strand
AAGTCGTTGTAGTGATAAGCTTCGGACGGGGTGGGATTTGAACCCACGGTTTTATTTCCTCCTTCAAAATGATTGATTATGATTGGATGTGTCACGGGTAAATCTTGCTTTAAATTGAGTAAATGTTACCGTTATCACCATGGCGTATTCTTACCAGAAACGCGGCAGCCCTTGGTTCTTTATTCGTTTTAAAGACCCGACTGGAAAATGGCGTAGCAAGAGCACGCGCTACCGAATCGACAATACGCTGCATCGCGCAAAGGCAACGGCCGAGGCTGCTCGAATTGGCGTTAATGAAAAGCGAGCGGATAGTGGCCACGATTGGGTTCAGGATTTGATCGAAAATCATCCCGTTTCCCCTCTCACAAAAGCCTACTACTTGAATTGCTGGCGTCATCTTGCTCGTTTTATTAGTGAGAAAAAAATAACTCTGCAAGCGTTTTCCGCATCCGATTGTGAAATTTATTTGCGATGGCGTCAAAGCCTCCCACGCACCTCCGGCGGCAAGGCGGGCAGGAACCAAGCCTGCCAAGATTTGAAAATTCTTAAATGGATTCACCGCCAAGGCCGACTGCTGGGTAAGATGGATTCTGTCGCCCTTCTGGATTACCGAATTAAGAGGGGGCCGATCTCCCGCGTTAAACCCGTCTTTTCGGATAATGAGATTAAAATCACCCGGAAAGCCTTGGCCGTCGACGGTGTGCCCGAATGGATGCGAATTAGCTTCGAGATTGCCCTGGCCACGGGGTGCAGATTGCGAGAGACGCAGATTCCCCTTGATTGCGTCGACCTGAAGAATCGTATCCTTACGTTCCCCTGCCCCAAGGGTGGAGCTGGCAAATCCTTCAGCATTCCCATCCCGGCCGCAATCGAACCCATGCTCGCCAGAATGAAGGCTGAGGGACGCGAGGTCACTTGCATCGTCCCCAGCACGCGAGCCTCGCTTTGCTGGCGTCGCCTGCTGGATATTTGCGGCCTTAAACGTCATTGTTTTCATTCGCTCCGGGTAACCCGAGTGACGAGACTGCGGCTTTCAGGCTGTTCTCAATCTGT
>RGUK01000814.1 GCA_010027825.1 bacterium | reverse complement strand
TGGGGGAACGAGCCATGTGTCAATTGGCTTATAGTAGACACTGTGGAGATTGCTCCGGTGATTTACAAGCCCACTCCCTTCAGGGAGTGGGTAATTGACCTGATTCCTCCTTGAACTTTGAACCGTTTGGCCTGCCCTTTTCAGAAGGGGAGGTCCATCATTGCGGCCTGCATGTGTTCCTCGGGGATTTTGATTCCGAGCTTCTTGACGGCTTCAAGGAAGTTTCCGGCGGTTCCCGGCTTGCTTCCGAGGCTTCCCACGATTTCCTTAGTGGTCTTGCCCGTCCTCTGAAGGAAGTACTCGCAGAGGGGCTGATCGTATCCGTAGGCGTAACCGTCGCAGTTGTACCGGCTCATGTTCTTCTCCTTATACGCTCGGGGATGGGATTTGATTCCTTTGGGGCGGGGACTCGTTTGAATCCCCGCCCCAATCACACCGTTTCAGCCCTCGTTTTCCGACTCCGCCTCAATCACGGCGGATTCAAGGGCGGAGACGAGTTCGGGCTTGCGACCCCCCCATTCGCGGTGGAGTTGGGTGAGGGAGTAGTTTTCCTTCCGCTCGGGAAGGAACACGGGCTTTCCGCCCTCCACCATGGGACGGCCGAGCATGTCCATCTTTCGGACGAGGGGGCAGTGCTTCGTCCAAGTGCTGTGCTTGAACGAGAAGAACCACCAAGAACCGTCCGCCATCTTGACCTTCACGCCGATCTTGATGAAGCGGGTCTTGACCTCGCCCTTCTTGTTGGTGTAGGTGCCGATGGGAGCCCACACAAGATTCTTCTCGGTGACGGTGAACCAGTTCATTTCATCTCTCCTTTGTTGGGGGTGACAAAACTACTGCCGTTTGGGGCTAGGTTTTCAGAGAATCACTTCCTCTCGGTTCTCCTCCCAGTACTTGCCCTTCCAAACTCTGCCGTTGTAGGACATGTATCCGACGAGTTTGCCGTCTTGGGTGAGGATTGCCTCTCCCCAATTCCCTCCACCGATGTCGTTGTCGCCTTGGAACTTGCTGACCTTCGCCCTCATGTCCGCGAAGGTTTCCGCGGTGAGGGTGTG
>RGUK01000813.1 GCA_010027825.1 bacterium | reverse complement strand
TCGGTGAGGGAGGGGAAGTTTCCAGCAAGGTTTGTCAGACCACATTCGGAGACCCCAAGGCGTTGTAGCATAGGAGCGCTAAGCCCAGCCAGGGAGGTTAGGTTCATGTTGTAGCTGGCATACAACTCGGTGAGGGAGGGGAAGTTTCCAGCAAGGCTTGTTAGACTGTTATAGTAAACAGAGAGGTGTTGTAGCATAGGAGCGGTAAGCCCAGCCAGGGAGGTTAGGTTGCTGTTGCTGGCATTCAACTTGGTGAGGGAGGGAGAAACCACCCGTGGGCGAGCAATCGGACATTTTTCCAAGATGAGCGTCTCCAGGCTTGGGTACATTGCTAAGGTTAGGTTAATAATATCTTGTGCTTCTTCAGCGGATTTACCAGCTAGAGATAGCGTAATCTTGCGCGGTGCCTCCTGTACGTCTGGGCGCCAGTTGAATGTATGTACTTTGCTGACAGCAGTGCGCAGGAGCTGGTCTTCCCCAGCGGCCTGAAGGGCGATATCAAGGTTATTACCATGACTGTCAAGCAAGCGGCGAGCCTCAAGGGCCGTGTTGTAGAACGGCTTCTGGTAATCAGTGATTAATTGATCAAGGAGGTTGCGCAGGTCGTTGGTAATATTCTCTGGTTGCTGCGTTGCTATAGCATCGGCAAGGTAGGCATTGATGAGCTCGGGCGTAACATCGGTGCCGTTACCGGCATGTTGCATGCTATTGTGTAAGATGTATTGAGCAATCAATTGTTTAGTGGCATCGTTCAAGCCTGCCAGCGGCAGGTTATTTTTGGTTAACTTTGAAGCGATAGCGTCAACCGTTTCCTTTAAAATGTTGACAGGTTTGCCATTCTTATCTTTTGTAGTCAATAAGCTGCTTAGGGCAGCAAGGTCTTTGAGCGGCAGAAAACTGCCGATGCGCTTTGCCAGATCTGGGTTCTTGAGGGCCGCATTGGTTGCAACCAATTTAACAGCCTCAGCAGCATGCACGTGCATGTGCGGGGAGCTGGCCACAGTAAGCGCCGTTAGGGCGGTAAACACTAACTTCTTCATAATAACCTCCATTATCTAT
>RGUK01000812.1 GCA_010027825.1 bacterium | reverse complement strand
CAAAGCCTTGTCCCTTATGGGCTAATAGTTTTTTATTGATTTAGCAGGCAAGCAGAGCGGTAATTTTTGGCATGATTAAACAGGCGGTTGTTTTGGGCTTATGGGTTGCGGTTGGCGCGCAGGCGCAAGTTATCAGCGATTCCAAGCAGTCCGTGGGCGGGGGTGGAAGGTACACCCAGGTGCCGTTTTACATTCCGACAAGTAGCGAGCCAACCGGCATGCCTCATGGAATGGCTTGGTTAAAAGAGGCAGAAATTATTTCCATCAACAAGGACTTGGCCGGCAAGCCCTACCTTCTGCTGGATCAGGGTGGTCAGACCTACCGGATTCGCGGTTTTCCAGACGGCACGTACAAAGCCGGCGAAAAAATCAAAAACCTTTATTTAGTACGCGGCAAAGAAGATGAAACCCTTAATGGCAGATTGCCCTACCTTTGGTTTTCCACAAACGTTGTCACAAGGGATCAAATTTTACGGCATGAAATGTCAGCCCTTGGCGCGCTTTACCCGATCAATTAGCCGGTAATGCGGCGTGGGCCGGACTCCCCTGCCCCACTTCACCCGAAAATACCTCCGCTCCGCAATCCCGGCCTTGACCATGGCGCGGGCCTTGAGCTTGCCCATCTCGTAACAAAGCCCCAGCTCCTTGGAGATCTGGGCCGCCGTCTTCCATCCCGGCGGCACCACCTCCATCTGATGACTTAACAACCGATCCAGCGCCTCCGCCCACTCCGGCTTTTTCATAATGGAAACCGCCACTCCCCCTTGACCGGAGTCGCCAGCCAAGACACGCACGCATCCTGGCAATACTCTCCATAGGCGAATCCGTGGCCCCACTGATACGTGGCGCGCCGAGCGCGGGCGTAACCCATCGCCCCGATGTTGGCCAAGGTACCAACGCAAATTCCAACAGGGGAACGAAGTACTCTGCCCCGCGCAATCTCCGGCCGATGCAGATGTGCCATGACGATGTTTTTGCCGATGGATTCCACGGTGTCTCGCACGGCGCTAACTGAACACTGAAAGCCGTGGAGGAACACGGTATCGCCCAAAAGAAAAAG
>RGUK01000811.1 GCA_010027825.1 bacterium | reverse complement strand
CACAAACTCAGGAAGCGCAACCTATGTCGGATGGCAATGGAAAGCCGGAGGAACACCTGCGGTAACCAACAACAACGGCTCCATCACCAGCACAGTCTCGGCTAACACCACCGCAGGGTTTAGTATTGTTACTTATACGGGGACAGGATCTGTTGGAACTATTGGTCACGGACTTGGAGCAAAGCCGTCTTTTATTATTTTTAAGGTTAGAAGTAACGGCACTTACGGATGGTATTGTTACAATTCCGTTATTGGAGCCACTAACCATCTAGTTTTAAACACCACCGCTGGATCGTCTAGTTCTTCATTTTTATTTAACGATACAGAACCAACCAGCTCTGTAATGACTGTTGGCACAAGTGCCGGAACAAATCAATCTGGTCAAACCTATGTAGCCTACTGCTTCTCCGCAGTCTCAGGCTACTCCGCATTTGGGTCATACACGGGCAACGGGTCTACGGATGGGCCTTTTGTGTTCCTTGGCTTTAGGTAAAGCCATTGCTCAAGATATCTATGCTTCTTCCACTATCTTCTGCGTTTGACAGGTTTGGATATAGCTGTGCTTGTGTGACATTATAAGTGCTGCGTGAAGCATCAAAGATAATCCAGTTCTGCCCAGCAGTATCGGCTTTGAAAAGAATCCACCTCGGCCTGAAGTTCGTGAAAACAAAAGGCCCATCTGTCGATCCGTTGCCCGTGTAGGAACCAAATGCGGAGTAGCCTGCTACTGCGGCAAAGCAGTAGGCGACATAGTTATCCCCGCTGTTGTTGACTTGGGTATTTGCGCCAATCGTAAACACGGTGGATGTTGGGGTTGCGCTAAACCTTGTCGTGCCTGAAGTTGACGCAATGGTTGTGTTTAATTCTAGGTAGTTGTTGGCCCCAGTTGTTGCGGTATAGACAGGCCAGTTGTATGCACCAGATGTCCGGTTTTTTACGATGATTAGGCTTGGAACTGCATTTAGGCCGTGACCAACAGTCTGGCTTGCCGTCTGGTTCCCCGTATAGGTAACAATACTAAACCCTGCGGTGGTGTTAGCCGAGACTGTGCTGGTGATGGAGCC
>RGUK01000810.1 GCA_010027825.1 bacterium | reverse complement strand
GCTTGATACCAACTAGGGGGGAGGTAACACTCCCCCCTAGTTCTTTTTCACGGAGGAAAAGATGTTTCGACGGATTGTAGGACAACTTGCCGATTGGCATTTTTTGGTTGAAGTTCTTGTTGGTTTCACAATCATGTGGTTCGTTTTGTTGATGTTGTGATACCAACTAGGTGGATGTTCCAACCACAACCCCGGAGAACTCACAATGAGTTACACCGCAGCCCCTGCCTGTCAGTTGTTGGCAACACATTGTTGTTGCTGTGGTCGTCCGCTGGTCGATAGTGTTAGTGTCGAACTGGGCATCGGCCCGGAATGTCGCAAAGGCGATACTGGTGGTATCGACGCTGCCACCCAGGATGATTGCAACCGGCTTACTCGTTCCGCTGCTGTTGCCGCTCAGAGTGGTAACGTGGAGCGTGTTCGAGAGATTGCCGAAACAATCGAATCGCTCGGTCTTTCGGAACTGGCAAACAAGATTCGCAAGCGTTTCGTAAACGCCGAAAAGCGATGCAAAATCACCATCGTTGACAATGGTGATATGCTTATCGTTGAAACTCCTTTCCGTAGGAAAGATTCGAGTGGCTTCATCGAAGCGTGGCGAAACATTCCCGGCAGGCGGTATGACCGCAACCGTAACGCCAACGTGGTTCCTGTGAATCAGAAGCGCCAACTTCTGCAACGGTTCTTCCCCGGAGAGTTTGGCAAAGGGCCACAGGGAATATTCAGAATCCCTGAGGCTGCTTGATACCAACTAGGTGAGCGTGAGGAACAACCCTCACGCTCACCTAGTCCTTTTATGAAAGGGTTTATCGTGGCAACCAAAGTCAAAGTCACAAATCGAATCAAGCGACATATTCAATCGGAAGCGCTGCGTGAACTTCACGCTCGTGGACATTTTACCGCCGAGGAGCGTCACGCTGGAATCGAGGCCGATCACTGCATTTGCGGTGCATATGTTTGGAACGGCAATCTGTTCTGTAACGATTGCGTGACCGAACTCGCCCGCAAGCAAAAGTAATACCAACTAGGGGAGTGTAGGAATCACCTACACTCCCCTAGTCTTT
>RGUK01000809.1 GCA_010027825.1 bacterium | reverse complement strand
AAGATGTTTTCTGCCTTGAGCCGGTTGATTTCACGCTTTTCGATAGTGTCAATTTGGGTGCTCAAATCGTTAATATCTAGGTATCCTTTAACGCCGACGATGCTTATGAGCAAAAAGCTCAGGCAGCCAGCTACCAAGATTTGTTTGCGAGCTAATCCGGCGCGTGTGCTGACAAATTCCTTGCGGCGCAGATCAAAGTAATACTGAGTTGGGTGCACGAGCGCGGTGCTGAGGGCAAAAGTAAATGCCATCCAGTTAGATGGATCCTCTGGCAGCTCATTCTTGATGGCCTTATTGTTAAAAATCTTTTGTGGTTCAAAAGGCGCACAGGGCATTTGCAGGGTTGCGCTGCAGAAATCGACAATCCCGCGAACTCGAGCAAGAGAGCCCGTGAAAAGTATTTTGCTGATTTCTTCGTTGCCCCCCAGCTTCATGCTGAACGAATTTAGGGTGAATTGAATGTCGTTCATGAGTAGGGCAAAGTGTTTGTGTGTGCAGCGGGCAAGTGCTTCGTCGCCCATCCCATCCGGACCTAGCTGAGCAAGCTTGAGTTCAACCTCTTCTGCCGAAACACCTGACTCCTCGGTGATTTGTTTTATGGTGCCAGCAAGGCCGCGCGGTAAATGTCGCATTAGACGCAGTTGGCCATTGTGAATGAGCGCTATGCGTATGCTTTGCATCCCCATATCCACAAAGGCTACGGGCGCTATGCGTATGCTTTGCATCCCCATATCCACAAAGGCTACGGTTTGACGCTGCTTGAGTGGCTGGGTGATGGCCTGGAAAAGGCCGTATTGGGCGGAACATAACCCGGGCGAAAGAAATTGAATACTGTGGGCGAACGAAGCGGGGATTGCCCAAGCCCTAGCGCCGGATCATCGGTCGCTGGAATATCCCAACGGTAATCCGGGCTGAAAGCACTGAACGCCCTGGCCCAGGCGGTAAACCGCAGCACCGGCTCGCGCAATTTTCCGGGCACCGGCCCTTCGGGTCGGTTGCGCGCTTCGGGATGCAGCAAAATCGCGGTGACCACAGCTTTCAAATCCCCCCGCGCACCCTTGCCGTTATCATTGAAAACA
>RGUK01000082.1 GCA_010027825.1 bacterium | reverse complement strand
ATCATCATATTCGTCTATCTGTTCTTGGAGGTATGCCTCCGCGGCCTCTATATTGTCGAATCCCATCCTGGCCTGATGGATACGTGCGTGGCCCTCTTCGATACATCCCTCGAGATGTTCACAGAGCTCAAAGGCTTCTGCGCGCGCCTGTTTCAGCGCCCCATAATGGTCAAAATCGACTCCTGGTAGTCTTGACATGCTAATATTGGATAGTGGACTTCCCTCTTTATACAGACGCCCATAACTTCAATTTTTTCAATTGCCCATCTAAAATAAGATTCCGTTCTTCTAGACAGGGAATGGACAGGCACAGACGCCCTCCATCGTATTCGGATTCTTTATTATATCTACCCGAAACCATTCATTCTGAGCCCCTCTTCAAACCCCTTATAAGTGAATCTATTCATGACCCTTCGCCCACGGATATGGTCGTACTGAGCAGGGAGTATACGCCGTGCGAAAAGTGGTACAATCGGTTCATGGGCTTCGGGCTTCACCTGACATTGATTAGCCTGTTTGAAACGGTCTTCTTCTTCCACTTTGTCAGTCGCTCAGAGGATGCGGGCTTGCGGTCCACGGTGGACTCGTATGTGAATGGAGTGCTCAATTCATGTGGCAACTGGACGGCTAATACAACGGCGGCCATGGATGAGGTGCTGTCCCTGTTCATAAACGTTACCGACGTTTATCAGCAGAATCAGATATCTAGTGTTGCTATAAGTCAGTATAATGGTCGATTGCAGCTTCAGGCCTGGATGTATGTGGTTGGACTCTGCTCGGCAGTTGCAATAGGAGCGGCTATAGGGCGCCAGGTAAGGCTTCGTCTTGCCTGGAAACGCATCTTGATAGAGAATCTTATCATGGTCACTCTCCTTGGCCTCTATGAGTACACTTTCTTCAATACCATCATCTTTAACTATGATAATATGAGCACAGCAGAGTTGAATGCGTTTATTGTGAATCAGCTGCAGCAGACCTGTGGGCTCCTCATGTCCCCGTCAACACTTTCAGTCGATTAAAATGGACATGCCAGCGCTTCCAGTTGTCTTGCTTCACAATTCCTGTGCGAATTCCATAGCTTACATTGGATATAATTGTCTTTATCTGACAGGTCTGAATTGTTTCAGAGCCGTAGAGGGTTGCCAGTTGGTCTAGGGTGGTGACATCGATGGACTGACCTTTGCTTGCCCTCACCTCATTGTGAAAGGTTAGGAGCCAGGTTCTGACGTAGACGGACAGGGTTGCTACGTTCTTAACAGGCTCAAAGGGATTGGCGACGCAATAATATTTGGCGATGATTTTTTGATAGATCTGCAGGGAGGGACCTTGCGGAGTGATGGGGATACTAATGGTCCTTTCGATTTGCCGTCACGTTTCATTATTAGCAGCCCAGCCCCCAAGACGCTTAGTTTGACTAATGGGACTGTGATTTTTGCTGACAATGCTTTTCATGTGACACCGATGTTTTGTGGAGGGCCTACAGCAGGCAGGCATGAACTTGCTTTGGAAGGAGTTTCTCTGGTGATGGGGTCGCGCAATTTTGTGCCCTCTATATCTCCTGAAGGCGACATTTCACAGCCGGTTAATCCACTGATGACTTTTACGAATTTAGATTTTACGTGTCGAAATGGGGTGAGCTGGATTATTGGGCAACCAGGAGCTACGGCTGAGTTTTATAGTGCTCTAAACATACAGGACGACGCCGCTCTAGCGCTTGCGCCTGGCGTAGAATTACACCTAACACCGTCAATTGTAGAAAGCAGCTACTTTCAAGTTGCTAGCCGGGGCAAGCTTTATCTGAATAGTAACATAGTCTCCTTCAACCGGCCTTTGCGGCTTCCTTCCACTTTCCCTGCTCAAGATACTACTCCTACCTTGATTGTTGATGGAGCTACCGTGCTTAGGGGGACGGGCGCAGGAAGCAACAACACTATAGAGTTTGGGGCCGGGCCAAAACTTACGTATACCTACGATGCGCTACTTGATATTGCTACGGGTGCGCTGCTGCAACTGGATAATGTTACATTTATTAACAAAAACTTCGTGCTTTAGGAGAACTATGCAGAGAGCTTTAGCGCTGGCCATAATGCTCTGCATGCCCGACGCACGAGCATTTGTGCTTGATGGTACCACTACGCCAACCATTATTAATCATTACTATCAATTTTCTGATGGTGATAGTGCGCTTGGGTTAGTCTATTTTAGAAAAGGATTCAATGTTCCTGCCGGCGGAACGGTTGCTCTTGATGTTTATGCGCCTGTTGATGGTCCAGTTAACCTGAACGGTACTGGTACTTTGCATCTGACAAGTGCTAATGCCCTGGTGCTGGGGCTGAACTCACAAGGGTTTCCTACGGGAGGGATTATTACGAATGACACCGCTCAAGCATCGACAATTATTTTGGAAAATGATGTGCCACTGGGAGGACAACTCACGTTTTCTAACTGTGCTGCCACGATCAAATTACAACAGAATACATTGGCTCTGCTCGATGAGCCTGGCGCCCGGGGGTCATTCTTGTTGACCTCGCTTGGGGTGCCCTTGCGCTTGCTTAATGGGGTTGTTCAAGGCGTACAAGACTTTTCGACTGGATATGCCCCTCGTATTCGTGCACGGGGCAATGATTTTGGGGCTCCGCAAGTGTGGCTTGAAGATACCACTTGTCTACTTGAGCCAGAAACGACTATGACAGCAACTGGATACGCTTTGTATGCCGCAAGCGGACATTCATTTTTCAAAACTGTTGGCAAGGCTTTGGTGGATGTTCGTGGAGGGTGCTCCATTGTTCGGGAGGCTGGTCTTCACCTGGGTTCGGGTATAACCATGGCCCATTTTGGAGGTTTTGATACGACACATAACAATACTCTCGAGCTTGAAAACGCCTCACTATCTATTACTGGCACTGGGCTGCAAGTGTTCCATGGCTCGGGGTCGTGCGTGTTTTTGGTTAAGGGCAGCTCTTCAATTGTGGGCGGTGATGATGGCATTACGGTGCAGTGCTTTTGGCGGCCTGGTTTGTGTATAAGTGCTGGTACTCACCTCTCGCTTGAAAATATCCGTTATCTATCCTTTTCGCCTCCAGTGCTTCAGATGCAAACTTCGTCTATTGATCTTGCTGAGGGGGCAACAAACATTCCTGGAGATCACCCATTCTTTGGGTGGAATGGAACGCTGCGTGTTCCTTTTGATTGCTCTGTGGATGCCTCGGGCAGCATGTTTTTTCGCGATGGCATATATGCAGAGAATGGTTCTGATTTGCTATTGACAGCAACCTTGGATGCTACACAGACATATTCAATTCGGCTTAATGGGGCATGCAGTTTGCGGGCACAAGTTGATGCACCCACCCATTTGCGGGCATTTGTTCTTGGCAGCAATAATCGGATTGAGGGGCGGCCGCAGTTCCTAACACCTAACGCGGTGCAGCTTGCTAACAGCGATGCAGAATTGATTCTTGGTACGGAGGGTATTTTTGGCCAATCGATTATCATGAATGGCGGATCGTTGGTGCTGGAGAACGATTTTAGCATTGGGCAAAGCAATGTACTCAGTGGCACAGGGAGCGTAACGCTGAATGGGAATAACTTCATCTTTGGAGCAAATGATTCGGTGTGGACAAGCACACTCTACTGGACGAATGCAAAGAACATTGTGCTGGGAGGTGATGCACGCCTAACGGGCCAATGGGCGTTTAGTGGTGATGCAAGCGTGGTTGGCGGCAATAATGTTTTGGACATTACCAGAACGGGTACCATTCGGATAAAAGCCAACACGACGGTAGAATTGAACAATTTGACGCTCAGTGGCTTGGGGACAGGAACGATAGTCTTTGACGACAGCACCGGCGTGCTATCGCTGAAAAACTGCGTGGTGAAGATGGATCGGTCGTATACCGTTACCTCGGGGCTGTGGTCAGTTGATGCGCCAACTAAGGTGGTGACCGCCGACAAGATTTTGTATTTTGCTTCATCAGATCAGCTGGCGGTGGCTGAGGGAGCATCGCTCGATTATGACACCCTTGGTAACAACGATAATAAGAACATTTTCATCATCAATAGCGACAATCCATTGGCCGACAGCGGTTTGATACGCAACGTGACGACGCTGCCAGGCGCCGATTTCAACTACACCGGTAATAGCACGCTCTCAGCAGGCTTGGTGGTAACGCCACTGCGCCGCTTATTCTTCTTAAGCGATACGGTGCTTGATGGTGCTGGCTTCAGTATTCAGTTTGCACGCAATCCAGGCATTCCAATTCTTTTGTCATCGCCAGATACGCACATCACGTTCCAAAATATTTCGCTTAAAGATTTCCCAGTAACGATTGCCGATGTACGATTGCGCAGTGGTTCAACACTGACGCTAGGACACCAAGCAACGGTAGAGCTGGGAGATAGTGCAACCTTGACCTCGACGTGGTACTGCTCAGGAGCAGCGGTCATTCATGGGAATGGCAAGGTGCTAACGCTAG
Organism: bacterium; assembly: GCA_010027825.1. Next base: position 2,069 of record RGUK01000082.1, on the reverse strand, counting down.
GCACGGGCGGAAACATTGTCCTCAGGCCGGGCGCTTCGCTGCTGTTTGACAACATAACGCTTAATGACGTGCATGGGTACAACATCTGCTGCATGGATGATCGCTGTACCGTGACCTTTGGCAATGTCTTACTGGTGCAAGATGGCGACTATAGCTTCACCCGTGGCAAAATATACGTGCGTGATGAGCTAGATCTGACGGGCTCAGCAACGTTCAAGTACGCCTCGCAAAAGACGAGTACCATCGGCAGCTTTGGCAAGCTGTTGGTCGACCGCGGCATGACGTTTAAGTACGCACCGCCAGTGGCAGATAAGACGCTGATCCAGTTTGCCGACAACACCGCCGTGCTTGAACTGCACGGGGGGACGTTGGCGACAACGACGACGGGCATGCAATTGACTAAGGGCACCCTGCTGGTAAGCAGCGCTTCAACACTGCAGAACCAGGGAGCTCTATCCAGCAGCCAAGCAGTTATTTTTGGTGATGGCAACCCATCTCATGACATGATACTTGATGTTCAGCCAGGCAAGGTGCTTGATACGCAGTCGGGAATTGTGTTCTTCCAGCAGACGTAGAGGAGGGCGGGTGAAGATCTTTTTGCCGTTTATCGGCATATGTTTGATCGCGGCATCTATGCAAATAGCGCATGCTGTGCTTGATGGACGTGCTACGGTTATTACCGTGGAAAACACGTATACCTTTAGTGATGGTGAGTATGCATTAGGATTTGTGCATTTTAAGAATGGCTTCACGGTGCCTGCTGGCCAAAAGGCTTATGTGGGGGTTATTCCGCGTGTGAACGGGCCGATTGACCTGAATCAAACGGGAGTGCTGTACCTGAGCGCGCCGCTGCGGCTAGGTCCGGCAGCGACTGGTTTTACGAATGGTGGCGCTATCTGCACAAATGATGGCAACCAGGGTGTCATCACCATGGAAAGTAACACGGACCTTACTAAACAGCTTGTTTTTAAAAACAGCATGGTGTTGGACTTGGGATCTTATGCGCTTACCCTGCGTGGCGATGGCGCAAGCCGTGGTTCACTCATGATTGACAATACGGTTTCACAAACAGTGATGTTGCGTAATGGCTGGCTGCGAGGAGTACAAGATTTTACAACGGGATTTGGGCCACGGTTGCGGGCAACCACCCCTACGGCGGGCAGGCATGGCTTCCACTTCAAAGATCTTGATGTGCGTTTCACGCTTGAGGGCACGATGACAGGTACGGGGTATGACCTTATGTTTTCAGGCTATAAAAATGTTATTACAGGATTACGCAGCTCTCTCATCCACCTCCGAGCAGGCCTATACCTGAATGATCTGACCAATGTTACTTTGAACCCGGGGCTGGAGTTGCGCTTGAATACAACGCTCACGAGTAGTTATTTTTCTATCGGTCATGGGAGTTCGTTGACGCTTGATGCAGCTACCTTTTCTTACAACAAGGCCCTGACCTTGCCGGCCCCCTATTTGGCAAAAAATATGATTAGTGCGATCAATGTGAACAACACAAGCATTTTACGGGGTCTTGGTGAAGGTAGTGATGCGCAAGTAACGATTGGTGCAGACTCTTCCTATGATTACGACGCGTTTATCGATGTCGCGCCCCATGCGACGTTGGTGCTGGATAATGTTTTGCTAGTAAACAATAATCAAGCGCGTTAATAGGGTGAATGCGTGAGAAGGAGAGGGATGATGCGAGCCACCTGTATGCGCAGCATGTGTTTTTTGCTTTTCGGGGTGTTATTGGTTGCAGCGCAACCTGCGTATGCCATCTTAGACGGGCGAAATGCACCGGTGTTTGTTGATGCAGCGTATACCTTCACTGACTATGAATGGGCGCGTGGGGAGGTATATTTTCGTCGGGGCTTTTCTGTTCCTGAAGGCACTACGGCTATTTTAGGGCTTACAGTGCCGGTTACTACCTCGGTCCAAGTTTCAGGCGGATCTCCATTTCCTGGATCGCCCGGCGCGCTTATCTTGGAAACGCCCCTCATGCTTGAGGGGGCAACCATGACTGGCAAGGCAATAGTATCTACGGCGGATGCTCGTCCTGGCTTTATAACCGC
>RGUK01000808.1 GCA_010027825.1 bacterium | reverse complement strand
GAAGGCGTTCACCTTCCAGGCCGCGTCGAAGACGCGATTGATCACGACGCTCGACTTCTTGCCGAGTTCCGCCGAATCCTCGTCCTTGAAAATCCGCTCGCCGGCCTCGTCGCACAGGGCGAGGAGGAGGAACCGGACACGGAATGCCTTCATCTTCTGCTCGGCGTAGGACTCCTCGAAGGCGTCGCGGTCGGTGCCGCTGATCACCTTGATGTAGTAGGTGCCGCCCCATTCGGGGATTTCGATCGGCTCCACCTTGATGTCATTCGCCGCCAGAATCCGTTTGCGAAGATCAGTCGCCATGAGAGGCTAGGTTCCCGTGTAGTCAGTGATGATGAAACGCAGGCTACCCCTGACAAGGTCGCCGACGCGCGCCTCCGTCGAGGCGGATTGAAGAATGACGTTCCTCGCGACCGAGAAACCTGCTGACGCGAACGTGAGCGAGCCGGTTTGCCGAACAAGCGTTTGCGGGTCCACCGTGTTCGACTTGCGGATGTAGTCCACAGACACGGCGCCGCCGGACCACTCCCCCGTCGGGACCATCACAATGGCTCCGACCCGGGCGCCGGCAGGGGTCATGTTCGTGACCTCTGCCGTCGGCGTTTCCACGGAGAGGCCGGTCACTGCGGCCTGGAACCCTCGGAACGTAAACGTCCCGCCCTGCGCAGAAAGGCCAGCCATCGCGAACCTCCTGCGTCGCTTTACGCGACGCGGAAGGTCGCGCTGCCGCTGATGAGGGCACCCACCGAACCGCCGATCGAGGCCGAAGCGAGCGTTGCGTTGCCGCTGAAGGACATCGGGCCGGAGATCGACAGGACGCCGGACGTGCCGGCAGCGAGCACCGTGGTCGAGATGTAGTCGACGGTGACTTCACGCTCCGTGGCGAATCCGCCCACGAACTCCCGGCGACCGCCAGGGGCGATTCCGAGGTGCGAGCCGTCGACGAGGTCTTGGGTATCACTGACCTGAACCGATGTGACCAAGAGGGTGGAGCCACCGAACACGAAGGTGAGTCCCTGTGCTGAAACGCCTGCCATGTGGTTGCGCCTCCTTGCGCCGTAATCTTGCTGTGTAGGTTAC
>RGUK01000807.1 GCA_010027825.1 bacterium | reverse complement strand
GCAATGTGTAATTGGTTATAGCCTCAAATTCCTGCATGCGCTTCGCGTTATACATGCGATAATGCCCCAAGCGCAAGAATTCCTCATGTGTAGCCACCCCACTCACCCGGCCAGGAACAAACAAGATAAGCTCGCCGCCTGGTTTGAGCACGCGCGCGCATTCCTTGATAGCACTGTGGTCATTTTCGACGTGCTCGAAAGTGTGAGAGGAAACAATTGCATCAAAAGAACACGCATCAAATGGTAGTAATTCTGCACTCGCAACGCGCAAGTCAGCCTGCAATCCCTTCTGAGCAAAGAGGCGTCTTACCCCTTCAATAGTGCGTGGCGAAATGTCGATGCCAAAACAAGCAAACTGCTGCAAATCAGCCAACAAAGATGAAACGCCTGTGCCAACCTCAAGCACCGCACCCTGCCGTTGGTGCAGGTGCGAACAAATAAGACGACGCGTACAGTAGCTTCCTACATCGTATTGATACACCTCATTGTCAGGCAATTCGCGGTCGAAGTAGTGGTCATAGAAATGCTGCTTATTATCAGGATTAAAATGATGGCTCATACACTCCTTCTTCATCTCGTCTGTTGCGTGGCGTTATATTCAGCTGGGTTGTATTTTCAATAAACGGGGGCAATCGCTTGAAATAGGCAGGCGCGGACAGGAGCCATAAGCGTTCATCGCTCCCGCCTGCCAGAACCACGATGTACACGGGTTTCATGACAATGGCTCCTTTTTCTTGCTAGCCATGCATCAAGCCCTCCTGCAGCCAGGCTAATAAGCAAAGATTCGATTAGCATGCGAAAACGCGCACAACCATCATGCCCCGTGATAGCAACAAAGTAGCCTAACAATAGCATGGCAAGTATACACTCTGATCGCGCTGGCCGGCGCCACAAGGCTACCAAGCCAACAGCAACCAAGCAGTAACGTACAACATTCATGCAAGCTTCTGCAATGCCTACTCCAACTACCCACCCAGCAGCAGCACCAGCCGTCAGATAGCCGCGCATGCGAATCCAGACAGAGCGCCCCTCTTGCTTCCAAAAAGAAACGTCTCCGCCACGCACCGCGCCCGTTAAAAC
>RGUK01000806.1 GCA_010027825.1 bacterium | reverse complement strand
AATGGTTGATCCGGTGGTGCACCGGCCAGAGCGCATGACGCCTGCGCGGACTGGATCACCGATTTTGATTAGGTCACCAGGGCGAACAGTGATGCCGGCAGCAATGTCAGTGCTAAAGCTGACGATTTCCGTTTCATTTTGTTCCGTGTAAAGCAGCCACTCGCCTACACGTCGCGCTTGTCCCTGACTGGTACAGGCAAATGCAGACACTTCGATTTTGACGACACCAAATTTGTTGATTCCTTCTTTATCTTCAACGACCTCGTAGGCAAGGTCGCGCAGGTCCATGTCGAAATACTGCACCACAGCAACGGTGTGGCGAGTTTTGAGGCTGCTGCCGCTGTAGGTAAAGCCTTCCTCGGTGACGTTTGTTTGGTTAAAGATGTAGGAATAATCCTGCGGGCGATCTTGCGAGATTTCTAGTGCACCAGCCGACCAGAACGGCATGGCACGGAACACTGAGCACAGATCGTTGATTAGCTTGAACGCTTCTTCTTGCGTCTGGATGACAACGTTGCAGGCAAAGCGTGGCTCCTGACCGCCTTTGCCGTCAGCAACAACCTCCGCGCAATACTGACTGGCGGCTAGGAAGCTCCATTTGTCGAGCTGCGCTGCGTCGACGTGATCGCCAAAGCCGTAACGCTTGCTAACCAGCAAATCCCAAAGGATCCATGCTGGGTCAGTTGTCCATTGCGCTGCAGCAAACGTGCCATTCCAAGTGCCTGCATAAATCAGGCGACCGTTTTGTGGGTTGACGGTTGCATTGTTTGGGATGCGTACTTTGATGCCGCGAATCTTGTAAGCACGCGATGGGATACTGCTGAACTGCTCGGCGTTGAGCTTGACTGCAAATAGTGCGCTATTTGGGTATGTCGTTTTGGCGTTGATCTTTTCGGTGTAGTCGTACCAATAGAAGTCGCTGTTTTCAGTTGTGCTGCCTGAGGGTGCGGCATCGGCATTGACACGCACCACGCGAATGTCAACAGGCGGTGCTGCGGTTAGATCAATGCGGTGGATGCGTTGATATAGATCAGCGGTGCGGCCGCGAATTTCCTGCTCAATAACAGTTGAAAACGGACC
>RGUK01000805.1 GCA_010027825.1 bacterium | reverse complement strand
TGTCTCCTCGTGGTTGAGTGTACACCAGTATACAACTCTTCGAGGGGAGCCGCCTCCACTCGAACATTGACCCCGGCAGCCGATCCTATGGCGGGTCGGCTGGCTGGGGCAAATGGGGCTGGTTTGACTTGTCTACCGCTGGCGGTAGAGTAGGAGCATGGTTTCAATGACACCTGACGGGAAGTGGTGCAGCGTCGAGGAGGCGGTTGAGATTGCCGGCTGCACAGACGGGCTTATCCGGCTGCGTCTCAGGGAAGGGCGGTTGGCTGGCTTCAAGGCCAACGAGCGGGCTTGGATGGTCAGCGTCGAGGGCTGCAAGGCCATGCGCTCAGAGCTTGCCCCCCACTCCAACGCCAAGAAGGCCGAGGCGGAATCCCAAGCGTCGACCGCCAAGCCCCGGCGGAAGCGGCGGAAAGCCCGCTAACTCCCGGCGTTTTCCCGGTTCCAAAAAAATCTTTTATTCCCTGTTGACATCTTTACCGATACCGGTAAACTAGTGGCATGACGCGGGCGATTGAGACCCGCAGACGCAAACCGGGAGACAACGATGAACGCCACGCAGAAGCAAATCCTGAAAGACGCGACCAAGATCCTGAAGGCCCTCCGCAAGGCCGACCAGCACGCCGAGGCCGACCGACTCTCCCGCCGGGTGGCGGAGATGATGGACCCGCCGGGTGGCGGAGATGATGGACGCCGCCGCCTGACGGGCGGCCCGCCCGCCCGGCACGGTGCCGGGCGGGCCTCGACCGGGCGGCCGGGGCTCTCTGAGCCTCTGCCAGCCGGCCGACGTTCGACCGGCATTCTCGCGACAGGGAGACAGACAGATGACCAGTAAAAACTTGACCAAGACCGACGCCACGACCGCCACCGTTGCCCCCCGCCTTGTTTGCAGCCGCCGCATGGCTGACCAGTGGGCGGACATCAGTAGCCGCCTGGGCGACCTCGTCGCGGCCGTCACCGCGGCCAGGCCGGCTGCCGGCAGCTACCGCGACGCGGCAGCCTGGGAGCGGGACCGTGCGGCCCTCGACCGCCGGCTAGACGTGCTCTCGCAGTTGGAGCGGCGGTTCGCGTCCGAGGCCG
>RGUK01000804.1 GCA_010027825.1 bacterium | reverse complement strand
TCATAACACAACATCCTCGCTTGTTAGGCAGCACCAGGAAAGAGCGCTTGAATCTCCTTAGCTACCCGCTCGCCCGATCTGACGGCGCTTGCCATGTTTCCACTAGAGCGGTCGGTGTGCTCGCCAGCAAAGAAGAGCTTATTTGCAATTGGTTGGTAAAGAGCGTCAACGTCATAGTCGGTCAATGGCGCTCTACCCGCATAACGCCATGTTCCCAGTGAGTATGGTTCGTTGGCCCAGTCAACACTTCCCACGCAGGTAACTTCATCTAAAAAGGGGAAGCGCTCTTGAATCTGCTGCGCGTAATCCTCAGGGGTGAATGCTGTGCCATCACCCTTGGATAGGGGCTTGGTGATGTAATAAGTCAGCAGACTGCCATCCACATTAGGCCACAGCTCTCCAGCGGGCATGAGGCTGTAAAAATAGGGTAGAGCCACCGTATGAGTAGTGCGTGCGCTATTTAGCTCATTTCCCTCTACCGAGCTTACTTCGGCTTGCACGCGGAACAGCATCTTGATCACCGCGGCGTAGGGCTGCTGGGCGATCGTAGCAAAGCGCTCCGTAATGCTTGCAGCCTCTTGCTGAGGAAAACCAACAAATGAAAACCTTATGCCCCCTTCCCGCAACAGCGTGCACGGCACTGCGCATACCACGCAGCCATACGATGCAGTCTTTTCTTCTGAGCGCTCAGGATCGCGGTAAGAAATAACAACAGAACCGTTGTAATCGACCTGCACTCCAGTGACGGGAGATTTGTAGTGAGTGTGCCCTTTGAGCGGCTCCGCGAGGCGGTAGACAAGCTGATCATTGCCACCTTTGATATATTCGAAGGAATAGACGGGTACCAGCTTTTTCCGCAACTGCTCCGCTACTGACCACACCTTTGTGTAAGATGCATGCAATGCAGGCCAAGCAATGCCGGTGCTGTTGACAGGATCGCCTTGTGTACTACGCCACAGAGCGCGAAGCACCGCAACACATGCATCGTTGCCGTGGGCAGCGGTCTGGATAAATTCATCTATGGATGGCATCGCGCTCATGGTTGCTGCGGCGCCCGCTTGCTCTTTTAGCAAGCCCCCC
>RGUK01000803.1 GCA_010027825.1 bacterium | reverse complement strand
GACCAACACGACCGACTACTACCTCCTCGCGTCGCCGGCCGATCTGCCGGTGATGGAGGTGGCGTTCCTTAACGGCGTGCAAAGCCCGATCGTGGAGACGGCCGAGGCCGACTTCAACACGCTCGGCGTCCAGATGCGTGGTTACTTTGACTTTGGCGTCGCCAAGGCCGAGTACCTCGCCGGCGTGAAGTGCGATTCGGCGACCTGACCATAGCCCCGGCGGGCTGGTGATCGTGCCGGCCTGCCGGGGATCCCAACCCACAAACACAGAAAGCAGGTGATCTGATGGCTTCGTATATTGCTGATGGAGATCTGTTTGACTACACGCCCGGCTCGGCCGTGGCGGCTGGCGACGTGGTCGTGATCGGTTCGCTCGTGGGCGTCGCCCCGCGGCCCATCGCGGCCAACGCGCTCGGCGCTCTCTGCGTTGAAGGCGTGTTCGAGATGCCGTGCGCCACGGGTGCCACCGGTGCCCAGGGCTCGGCGATCAGCTGGTACGCGACCTCCGGCGTGGCGCACGCCTCGACGGGCGTGGCGGCCGGCAAGCTCGCCAAGGCTCGCGCCGCCAGCGACACGTCGGTGCATGTGTTGATTAACCGCTAGTCTGCCAGTCCACACCGCAACCCCCCGCCGGCGCGTGAACACTGCGCGCCGCGGGGGCGTTGTGGCGGGGAGTTGCCATGCCCTTCTTTTCACTGCCATCCGGTGCGTCGCCAGTCTTGGCTGGCGATTCCGCGCCTACAGGCGGCGTTGGCAATCCTGGCGACCTCTTCATCGATCGCACGGGTCGCGTGTTGTACGGCCCCAAGGACGCCGCCACCGGCTGGCCTACGGGCATCACGCTGCAAATTACTGGGCCGCTGGGCCCAACGGGCGTAACTGGAGCCACGGGCCCAGCCTCTACGGTGACAGGCCCGACTGGAAACATTGGCCCGACAGGCAGTTTGGGCCCAACTGGGAGCACCGGCCAGGCGTCCACCGTGACAGGCCCAACCGGGAGCGCTGGCCCGACTGGCAGCGTAGGCCCAACAGGAAGCACTGGCCCGCAATCGACGGTCACCGGCCCAACTGGCAACACCG
>RGUK01000802.1 GCA_010027825.1 bacterium | reverse complement strand
TTTCCCAATATCCCTTTTACCGTCACAATCAGAGGCCTTGCTGGCTCTGCCACCGCCTTAGCAGCTTCAAATACTTTTATCCAATCGCCTAATACTGCTCGTTGGGGCGATATCAGCAATGAAGCATTGCTAAGCATGAGCTTGAAAATAGCCTGGAGTTCAGCAAGCTCAGCACCATTGCATGAACCATAAGTGGTATACATAGCGTTAACTGCGCTCACCACTTGATTTTTGTCGGCAGGAGAAGCCGCAGCCCCAATAAGAGCTACGAGCTCACGCAATACCGCACACTTTTGCAGGATGGATGTTCTTCCAGCCAGCTCTTTAATTTTAGCCGCGACTGCAGCGGCTACCTGTCCGTTGTTTGCATCAGTAGCGGCAGGAAGACTGGTTGCAACTGCTGCAGCGGCACCGCTCAAAATCTGAGTGACCTGGGCACGCTCACCAGTAGAAAAGCCATCAAGCCGTTGTGCCTTTGTCAGCAGTTGCTTGATTGCGTCTTGCTCCGACTTGCCCTTGCTCTTTGCACGGTTAAAAAGTGTTGCTAAATCGCTAATAAAAGATTGTTTGATGGCATCAACAAGATCACTGTTTACCATCCCAAGCGTGCTGTCATAGCGGGCGACCTTCTCTATCAAGTGGTCGTCGCCCATTTTACGTGCCTGAGCAAGGTCATTCATAAATGCTTGTTGTTTTTCCAAGCGCTTGGCAAGCCGTGTTGCATAACTATCGAAGCGCCCCGCAGTGCTTGGATCGACCAAACGCAGCGTTGCAGAAGCAATGCTGATCGTTGATTTGATCTCTTCCAAATTGTCCATTGTTAAAGAGCTCAGCGTTAACGCTGGCTCAAGAACCAAATCCTGAAATGCCTTCATGCCTTTGTTTACATCATCTTTTGCGGTGCGGGAGTTTATTACGGCAAAGAACATTTTAAATTGCTGCAACTTATTATCCCCAGTCGGACTAACCAACGGGGTGGATGGATTGCTGGCCGCAAGCAGCGCTTTTACTTCTGGACTTGTTGGCGCTCCCGCAACTGCTGGCGCTGGTGCAGGCGCAGGAGCTGCCCGAACTACCGCT
>RGUK01000801.1 GCA_010027825.1 bacterium | reverse complement strand
TAACAGGAAGAAAGCGCATTGCTCCAAGGTGTATTGCTTTATCTGGGCCTTCACAAGAGCAGTAACTAAAGTGCCGGCAACCCCCTTTGCCTGCGAGTAAAAATCGGATATCTTATCAAATTTCCTAACTAGTTCCTGGTAGCTTTGATCAGCAATCACGTTTTGTTTGACGGCTTCATAGGCAGTTATCAAGGCATCTAGGTTTCCATCAACTGTAGTTTTGTCGTATGGTGCTGTTGACAGCAATTCGTCGATTAGACCAAGCCTACTAGCAGCAAAAGCCCCTTTTATAAAGTTAGGCACACGCTTCTCTTTCCAAGTGGCAAGCAAAACGCCTTTCAGGCAGTCCTCCATAGTGCCAAGATAACAATTGTCGGGCTTTTTCATCAGATTGCGCAATTGGGTCACGTCGCTTACTACAGCGGGCACCCTAGTTGCTCCAGTTCCTGTAGCGGCTTTATCAATGTCAGGCAAGCTTAAAGAATCTGGTACGCTGTCAGTCGCTGCCTCGACCAGCTCTTTACCCATGACCTTGCACTTTTCACTAGCAGCAGGAAACTTATCCAAAGCATACAAAGGGTCTGCTATATGAACAGCGGCAGCAACAATATAGCCATATGCCTTCTTGAGATCTCTATCACGCAAACACTGTGCAATCGCTGGAATGAAGTCTGGATACGGGTTGCCATCACCGTTTTGAGCATTTCCTAGGGCAGTTCGGTAGGAATTCTTAACTTTATTCACTAAGTTCTTAGCCAAAGTATCCCCATTTTCTTGCCCAAACACCTGGTCATACCGGGACGATTTAATAACATCAGACAAATCTGCAACCATAGCTAAGGAAGCCATCTGCACGGGAACATCAACCTCCATTGCTCTCAGCGACTCAAGATCTGGCAACAACTCCTTCTGATCGGCGACAAACTCTGGCCACCCTTGTTTCCCGCAGCCCAATAAATTTCTGCATTCAAGGGTAAATAAAAGTCCCTCAGCATTGCCTGCTTTTACGTCAAGGGATTGCAAGGCCTTTACTAAATAGGGCTTGAAATTTTCAGCCAAGAGCCTGGTAATCCCAGCACG
>RGUK01000800.1 GCA_010027825.1 bacterium | reverse complement strand
CGTCGACACTCAGCCGCACATTCAGTTACTACGGCTATTTTGCAACATTCGTAGCAAAATCTGCGTTCCTGCAAAAACTAGCGCTGGCTTAGTCGTAGGCGGCAAAACCGCTTATGGCAACTTATAAAACAGCCACGAAACAACTGCTAGATAATTATGCGTGCATTTCTACACTTGAACCGTCAGAGATCGCATTAGGCGAATCAATAACGGTTTCAGGTTTGGCGGCACCATTTAGCGGCACATTTACAGTTTTAGCGTTACCGCAATATTATTTTGAAGGCGTTGACGCTGAAACTGGCGAATTTCTATACAACACAAATGTTGCCGTACCAAACCAACTGCTTTATGCATGCACAGGCACAGCAGTCGAATTCGTAGCCGATTATTCAGGTGTAGTTTCCTATACGCAAGTCTGCACATGGATCACAGCAACAGACATCGAGGATTGGATCGGCATAGGCACAGCAACGGCAGGCGACACAACATTTCTAACGATTTGTGCAGCGGCATCGAATTCTTTTTGTTATCGCCGCAGGCAGGAAGTCGGATATTTTGACAGCCTGACAACTGTGCCAAGCCAAGATGTCAAATTAGCAACCATCATGTATGGTGGCGCGCTGTACCGCCAACGCGGATCAATAACAGATTTTGCATCATTTGACGGCATGGCTACAGGATCAACAAACGGTTTGTCGCCATTGGTTAAACAACTGTTAGGTGTTGATCGCCCACAGGTGGCCTAATGCCCGTAGCATTCACCGATCTGTTTAACGAGGCGCTAGACGATCTAACAGCCACGCTGACAGCCGTCAGCGGCCTACAGGTAGTAAATGACCCTAGAAACCTTGTGCCGCCATGCGTGTTCATAGACGCGCCATCTTTTGATGCTTGGAACTACAACATCGTCAAATTAATGTTTCCCGTCAAAATCATCACGCTAGGGCCAGCGAACCTAGATGCACAAAGATCGCTACTCAACATCATGTCGAAGGTACTAACGGCCAATATTGCCGTTACCGATGGCAGGCCGACTAGTACGCTTATAGGCGGCGTTGAATATCCAAGTTACGAAGTGAC
>RGUK01000081.1 GCA_010027825.1 bacterium | reverse complement strand
GCAAATCAGCATGAAGGCGCTGCAAATCCTCGGGCGGGTAACTCTTCAGCAATGCTTTGTTTGCGCTTGCCGGCAGGAAGTGATCGGGCGCAAATGCGGCTTGTTGAAGCGCACCGAATAACCGGTCAAAGCACACATCAAAGCTTTCCTGCGCTGCTGCTGACTCCTTTGCCGGCTGCTTAGCGTCACGCGCGCAGGATGAGCAAGAAAAAACAATGAGGGTGAGCACAGCATAAAAACTGCGATAAATCAGCATAAGAAGCGACCTCCCTTGGCAAACCAAACTCATTATTGAAGCGTTAATGAACTATATCAGCAGGAAAAGCGATGTCTAGACGGTTAGTTTTGTTTTGCATCATCCTGCGCTAGATTAAAGACTACGCGCGGCTCCTAGCGGTGAAATAATGCATCCGTGGGAAAAACTGGTATAATCGTCCTTTTGGAAAATAATGTCCTTCGACAAGCGTGATCCTGCGCCCGGCGCTATGGATGACAGCCAGGACGAACAACCATCCTGCTTGCCCCGATCTGGTCGAGGGGGTTTGCTTACGTAACCACAAGCACCATGCGCGTCAGAACACTTCTTAATCCATTCAAATGCCTCCAGCGCTACGAAAAAAAACCATGGGACACGGTATTTCCAACCTTCAATGGCCAAATCGATGTGGAGATAGGCTTTGGCACGGGCAGCTTTGCGCGCCAGTACGCGCTGAACAATCCCGGCAGAAATCTGGTCGCCTTTGAAATCCGGAAGAAACTGGTCACGCTTGCTCAAGAACGCTTGGCTGCAGAAGGCATTACCAATGCGCACCTCTTGTGGGGCAATGGCCACTATGGCCTTGAAGATATGTTTGATGACGGTAGCATCGACCGCCTCTTTATTTTTCATCCTGACCCATGGCCAAAAATGCGCCAGATACGTCGTCGTCTGATTAACGAAGCCTTTCTGACCCTTGCAGCCACAAAGCTGAAAGTCGGTGGCCGTCTTTTTCTAGCAACCGACGTACCCGCGTTGTGGGAATACATGCAGAAAGTGCTGACAGCCGTACCTACACTGGTCTCGTGCCAAGACGACCTGTTTTGGCAGACCGAGTATCAAACGCGCTGGAAGGAAATGAGCCTTGAGCAAAATCGCTCGCTTTTCTACGGCACCTTTGAACGCCGCTGACGTCGGTTTTTGCTAGGCTGAGGATAAAAACCAAGCTAGGCTACCCTGCAGTAGCACAACCTAACCCCAGGAGAAGCCGTGAAAAAAAGCTGTCACTTGTTTTTGACTCTTTTACTTGCATCATCTTCATCCGTCATGCCCGCAACCAGGGGTCAAGACTCAGAGAGAAGAACCTTAATCCCGGAATTTCCGGCTTACGGGCAAGAGGCACAAAACATCTATGAAGCGGCAACAATCATCGCCTTGTACGGCGCTGCCTGGGCAGAAAAAAACCTGCCCGAGCTCTTTGCAAGGGCAGGTAAACAAATGCATGCATTGGAAGATTGGCTTGCAGAAAGCGAAACCTTCCCTCCACGGTAGAACGCCTAACGCATGGTAGCGGCTGCAGCGGAAAGCACTCTCAAATAACGAATCTCTTGTTTGTATGTTTTATGATGGCGAACGTAGTCACGCACTTCAAACAAGAAGCTACGCAGTTCTTTGATTTTTTCCTGGAGCGGAATATTACCTAGTTTTTTGGCTTCTAGTTCCATGGCGTGAGCCTGTTTCATGTCAAGCTCGAGCACACACAAATAGCGCGAAAATGGAACCGCAGTGCTGGTTGCATTGTACCGAAAAAGACGCCGCCACCAGGCAAGGGCAACTTTTTTATCCTCTATCACGTCACCCAGTTTCTTTTTTGCACGCTTCTGATCAGCGCTCTGCAAGATAGAAATTTCCTGCGCATATTTCTCATATAAATCCGCCACCCCGTCCTGAAGCTGCTTAAGGCGCAGGTTGGTCGGCTGCTGCTTGCTGCACCCCATCGCAAACGTGAGCATCATCAAGGTAAAGACGCGTAGGGCTGGCAGCCTTCCACAAAACATCGCATTCATACAGATCCTCATGGCTTAAGTTTGTTACCGAACCAAGCATGCATAAAAACTGCCATTTTGACGAGCAAAATGCTTCTAAGATCTTCAGGATCTAGCAGGCGGTTGGCTGGATCGTGACAAGGCCATTTTGCTCTAGATAACGACAAACGGGATGGGCAAACTGCACTTGATGACGCAGCAGCGCGCGCAATTTGTCTGCGTGGCTTAATGACTTGGACAACTCACCGAGGTCATTTTGCCTCAAAAAATTTCCGTATGCGCACAACAGCATATGCCCAGGCTCAAGCAAATTCCCCCCCTGATCCTGATCCTTGAGCTTTAGCAACTTTGCAGCATCACGCCATCTTTCATCGATAAATTTGGCCCGCGGGTCAAGCATTGAGAGAATGATTTTGTTCATGTCACGGTATATTTTTTTATGATCGACTGGGCCTTCGATGCGTCGATCTTCCATAAACGTTTTTGCTAGCCGATCATAATAATCGTCACCAAGCAAGGATTCCATTTTTTGGAAGAGCTGATTAAGAGCAGGGCTTGTCATCTGCCGACTGGCCACAGCAGAAACGTCAATTACTTCGGGTGCGTCATCAGATTCCGTCACCTCTCCATCCGGCGCAGGGGCAGGTTGGGGGGTAAAGAGAGATGATGGGGAAAAAGGTTGGAACTGAAGATCCCGTATCCAGGTCTCGCCGCTGCTAGCTCTGCTCAGCGGCACCGGTGTAGGTGCAGGCGAACCCGCAGACGTAATACTGTTTGCTCGTCGCATCTTTGCAAAACGTGTATCGTGCGAATGGGAGGGAGTCTGTGCATCATCCAATGGTCGCTTGGCATAGTCTGCAGCATGCAAGGCGGTAATCATCATCAGGCCAAAAACGACAGGGGTGTATCTTATCGACATCAGAGGCAATCCTTGTTGTGAAAAATAAAAGCAAAAAAACGTTGCGGGCCTGGAGTTTATCATGCACCCACGAAAGCTGTCTATGAACAAAATTGCACCAGCATCGCACGGTCTTCTTGGCGGTTTTTTAGTAATGCGCCGTGGTCGCTTTTATTCAATGATTTTATTATCTTCCACTAGCATGCGGTTTTTGTTACCAACCCAGTAGGCAACAGGGATCCAGAAGGCAATAACGGCGAGCGAAATAAACCCAGCAAGCCCCGGTACCCCTGCAAAAATAGTGGCTCCAAGGCCCTTGGCAGATCGTCCCCCCTGCACATCAATCCAACCCTTTGCCTTGAATTTGACGTCCTTACTGGTAGGCAGGTACATCATTTCTTTGCACGGATTATTCAATGCGTAGCTAAAAGCCTTCATGCAAACCTCAGCCAAGAAGAACATCCAAAGCCCCGGCAGCGTCATAACACCGACAACCAAAAGAGCAACAAGCAATGGATACAGCACTAAACACACCGACAACCCAAAGCGTCGAATCAAAAATGATGTGCCAAGCAGGGCAAACACAAAAGAAATGCCATTAACCGCCAGGCCATAGACTCCCATAAATTGCGTCAACGCATGCCCTGTCCCCAAGGTTTCGTGCGCAGCAGTGTTCATTAGAAAATCAAAAATGGTACAGACGACTTCATAGACGGTCGACACCACCAAAACCCCCATCAGATAGGGATGGGCAAGAATGAGGCGTAAGCCCTCCCACACACCGGTTGGCTGCTTCTTTTTAGCATCAGCACGCTCGCGCGACGTAGGTGCATGAAAACGATGGAAATAATAAATCAACGCAGGCACAGCAAACACTGATCCGCCCGCTAAGGCAAACAACAACGCATCGCCAAAACTTTCTGCAGCAAGCAGCACCACTAACGAGCCCAGAATAGAGCCCAGCTGGGCCCCGGAAACTACTAACGGGTAGCCACGCTTGGCACTATCAACATCAGTAACGCTGGCCACATAACTCCAGAAAAGTGAAATGACTATAGAGCCGTAACTTTCGATCAGAACATACAATACCCACCCCAGTTGTGGCGTGGCAAGCCAGGGATGAGTCAGGGCATACGCAATAAACAAAAACAGAAAGGCATACGCCGAAGTAACAACATAAATCAGCGATGTTTTTTCAAGCCAGTCGACCAGCTTGTTGTAAAACAACAGAAGTAGGACGAGTGACACAATCGAAACCATCTTGGCATAAGGCAAACCAGCAGGTCCAACCAATTTCAGAAAGAGCGCATTCTTAAGCTCGCGCAGCATCCAGTAGGCACCCACTACAAAAAAGAAAACGCTGGATAGCACACCAAAATGACGCACCTCGTCGCGGGTTACCTCACCCCACAACGCCCGTCTTATTCCCGCAAACATATTCGGTCCTTTCAATTATCCCCCGCCATTTTTTCTTCTTCTTGAGAGTAGCAGGAAGACTGCCCGTCAGCAAAGGTCTCCTCCGGTGGCACCTTTTCATTGCATAGCATTTGGCGAACTTGCTCGACACGGCTAAGCCTGCGTGAGCGCTTCCCCCCTGTTGTGTCTGCAACACTTTGCATAAGCGCATTAATGATTTCTTGCCGAAGCAATACATCCAGCTTGCCCTCTTCAGACAACTTCTCAAATGCAGCGTGTGCCAGCCGGTACACCTCCGCCCTTTCCAAGGACCTGCCTGCTAAATCTTCAACCAATCCTGTGTCCTTGATACGCGTGACAACACTATCCTCTTGGCCAATCGCATCCAAGTGCTTTTCTAGAATTTCCTGTGATGGAAAAACCACCATTTCTACGGAAGGGCGAGGCGTATCTGGACGTCGCGCATCGCGGGATCTTATGCCATCAAGCGTTAGACCTGTCACTCCAGGCGCGCGGGGTCTTTTTGACGGCTGGTGCTCAGCACCAAGAGCATATGCCACCATCAAAAAAAGCACAGTTGCAAACAACGCAGATCGTTTGAGATAATACTTCATCAGGTACCTTTGCCTTTAGGTCAATTTTTAACCAGCCGGCTATTGTACCAGCCCTTCACCGGCCTGTAAATGTTGCCCTGGACCTTGGTACGCACAGTATACGGTCACGTGCCTCGGTAGCGGACCGCGCATTAATAACCCCCTCCCGTTCCAGCCCACGAATATGCTGAATGAGCAGGAAAAGTGTTTCGATTTCCCGGTCCTGGGAATACGCAACAGCAATGATTTCCTTGGCCCTGTTTCTCAAAAATCTGCATGCTCGCTTTCTTGCCATGGTTGCCTGAGCAAGTACCGTTTGGCAAGCCTCTTTGACCTCAAGCTTCTTTTCATGGCCAATCGCTTCACGCGCGCACAAAACATCCGCGAGCCATTGGAAGGTTATTACCGCTAGCGCATCAACCTCCCGCCCAAGAAGCTCTGTCCAAGCACGCCCAACGACATTCTCAAGCCCCGCCTCCTGAAACACTATCCGTGCGGTTGCCTCCATCTGCGCCACTAGCAGGTCAAGTAGGTCTGCAAAAGCCAGCTCAGGCGTCCGAGATAGCCAATCCGCTATAAATCGCACGTCCACAGCCCACACCGCAAGCATCTCGAGCAAAAAAAACACTGCCTTAACTCCCGCGTAGCCCTGCGTGGTGGTAACCCCGTCAAGCTTTGCGCGAATGCTCACAGGGTAGTTGTTTAAAAAGAGGGTGAGGGCATCAACAAAACCTTCTTCCTGCGCACGAGCAAGCACCATGTCTGCACAGGGGGCCGCCCAGCGGGGATTACACCACGTCCCTGCGGTGCTATAGGCAGCCAATACCGCGGTCATTTCGGGCAAGGAGAGCCCCTCCACAAAAGCGGAGAAAAAATCATCAAAAGCACGGTCCAACCGTTCGTTTTTCCCAAGACAATCGCTCACAAGCGCCAGCCACTGTTCCTGGTGCCTGGCACGGATCTGCCCTTCTCCAAAACCTGCCGCCGCAAGCTCATCAAGCATCCCAGCCGCGCGCCCGAACCGATCTGCCTGGTCTGTAGCCACAAGTGCTTCAATCGCTTCGTATGAGGGTACCTCGGCTGCATACAAGCCGCTAGCCAACCAAAACCATATCGCCACCACGAAGAACATGGTCTTATGAGCCCCTACGGCGGGCCGTCGATACCGCAGGAGGCTGCACCTCATACACATAGATCTGCTCAGCTGTTGTTGCAAGCGATCCATCAGCATGCGCGCGCTTTTTAAAACCAAGCGTTTCAAGAAGCGCGATGAAATCACCCTCAGAAGGCGTGACACAAATTCTCAACGCCCTAAAAACAGCGTATGCCAGACACTGCTTGATAAGGCGCTCAATCAGCGCTTTGCCAATGCCACAGCCCTGGTGCTTAGCCGCAACATACGGACCATCAATTAGCAACCTCTCTTGCTGGTTGAGAAGGCGTATGAACCCAAGCAGTTCATCATTTTTGTACGCAGCAAAGGTATAACCGCCTAGATGGAAGTCCGAGATCGCACTCTTGCTGATGTATTCCACTGGCAAGGGTGCAGCACCATCTGCCACACGAGCGGGATTGATGTAAAAGGTGATGACGTCATTTCTCAGTTGCAATAACTCTTGTTTGGTTGCTTTTATGCCGCGAGAGCCGTCACACAGCTGCTGGATACATATG
>RGUK01000009.1 GCA_010027825.1 bacterium | reverse complement strand
CCCGAATGCGCATTCGGGGCTCTTTTTATTTCTAGTGTCCAGTAATCAAAAAAAGAGGCGCGTATGGGTGTAGATGTGTATTTAACGTGGCCGGGCATGGATGAAACTGACACGCCGGGTTATTTGCGAGAAAGTTACGAGGGCAGTATTTATCCGTCGCAGTTTTTGGTGCGCGAAGCATTTGAGTCAGAAAAAATGTCGGCGCCAATTCCGGCTGCCGACATGCGCCGCCGCATGACAGAAATTACTGAACCGGCGAATGTGTTTTTGGTCGGGCACGTACTCGTGAAGTTTTTGCGCGAAAATTTTGCCAAAAAAACTAACACGCTTACTGAAGCAACTGGCGAACCCGGCGACATTACACCAGACCCCGAAACAGATAAAGAAAAGATTCACGACGACCTGCAACAGTTTTTGCGCAAGAATCGTCAGCGCATTAATAGAGAAATGAAACGTGCGCAAAAACTCCCGCCGGCAATGCCCGTCGAGCGCGCAATTGCCGCGCGCACCAGACAGCTTGGCGAACTTGGTTTAAACACAGATACCGAATACGAGAATACTGTCCGGGCAAATTTCTACAAGTTTATTGAGCTGGCTGAGCAAAAAGAACGTGAAACCGGGCAGCCGTGCACTGTAACGGTTTCGTACTAAGGGAGCTTTTATGGGTTTGTGTG
This sequence comes from bacterium, assembly GCA_010027825.1. The sequence goes on along the minus strand of RGUK01000009.1, from coordinate 31,172 downwards.
TATTTAAAACAGACGACATGCGGCGCTGTGTTGCGCACGCGTTGACCAACAGAACATGCAGCGTAGATGAAACCGGACAGCCAAAGCCGCCCGGTTTGTTCTTCGTGCATGATTCAGGCGTATATCTCATGAGCAACGGCTCGCCGGGCGACAAGCTCGAACCAGAAAATCCAGACAGCCGCATGTACGTCGCATACGCGGACGGCTGTAATCCAAATATCGGCAATTTTGATTCTTGGTACGGACGCAGTCGGGATCTCGTCGGTGGCGATGATTTCGTGGAATTTATTGACATTACGCCGGCCTGGTTAACAGCCTGCGACGAATTCGAAGAGTTTCACGTGGATGTCGGCGCAACAACTTTTATGCACGAATTCGCTAAACCGAAAGCCGCAAAATGAAAATAGACCACATAATCTCGCTAAACAACCGAGCCACGCTGTTGCACGAATTGTACGTTCGCGAAATTAAATCTGTCGTAGCAAAGTTTTCAGGATCTGGCGACAGCGGCAGTGTTTACGAGCTAATCGCAACGTCCATCGACGACGAGCCTATTGCGCAAGACGATTTAGAGCACATGTTTCTTGAATTGCAGCCGACAAATGACTCTTTGAGTATGCACTGGACTGGCTCGGTTGGGTACGAAAAAAGAAATTTCAAGAAAGACCCGCTGCGGCTTAGTGAACTTCTCATCGATATTTGCTACGAGTTTTTAGAGCTTGAATCGCCGGGGTGGGAAATAAACTCTGGCTCGTCAGGCTCTATTACGTTTACGACGCCAGAAAAAGGTATTGAAAAGACCCACAGCGCAATCGTGCTTGAAATTGAACACGATTACGACGACGATTACGACGACGACGAATAAACTAAATCGGGCACAATAGGTGATACTTGTGGCGCACCCTTACCACCACGCCCAATCTTCTGTGAAAAAATGGGGCGGAGAAATTGACGACTATTTAAAGATTCATAGCTGGTTCGACGAGTCTAAAGCCCATATGGCTGACTTCCGCCACCGCGCCCTTCGGCATCACAGCGAAGGCATTTTTATGGCGGAAAAGATTTTCGGCACAACCATCGTGAATTCGGCTGGCCGCGTTGTGCCGGTGCGCTTTATTGGCGAGCAGCATGTGGAAGAAGACCTTGGCCGCATTCCAACGATTGCTGATTGGTTCCAAAAAATTCCGATAGAAAATTGGATGTGCGGCAACAAACGTAGGTTAGAACAAGAACTGGCAGAACCAGCAAAACACGAAAAGGAAATAACATGACATATTCGCCCGGCTCTTGGCGCGTCGGTGATCCGCATATTGCTACCGGCGCCTTTCGCGGAGAGACACTGAAAGACGGCAACAATCAAGCTATCGCAATCGTGCTGTGCGGCGACAGTGCAAAAGAAAACGGCCAACTCCTTGCTGCGGCGCCTGATCTCGTCGCCGCGCTGTGGGCTTTGTTGCACCAGTGTCAGCAAATGAAAGACATGTTTCCGGACGGCGACGGAAACATCGAAAACGCCATCAATGACGCCAAGTACGCGTTAGCTAAAGCCGGCGTCGTGCCATTTGGATCGCCATGATCGCTGTCAATAAATCTGAACCCGAATTCTCGCCCCCGCCTCCGCACATTTTAGCCTGGTGCAGATCGCTGATAGACAGCATCAAAGACGGCGGCGTTTGGTGTATTCCACGATCTCAAATTGCTTTTCGTATTGACAAAAAGAAAAAGCAACTAAAGTGGATAGCCGGTACTGGCGGCGGAGGCTTCGATGATCCTGACGTCATAGCTACGCGGCACGTATTTTCATTTCTCGGTTGGGAAGTTGTAAAAGAGTAATTATTTTGCACGGAGCGCTTGCATGGATGAGCATAATGACACGCGCAAAAAATTCGCGCGGCAGTTGACGAACTTGCTGATTAGCCCGCTGACGTATAAAGAAATCGCTGACAAATTTGAAGTAACGGAGCAGCAACTAACTAAAATCATTCAGGTGTACGGTTTACCCTCGCGGGATGAATTGCGGCGCCAACGCTCTCTAACTGATCAGCTAAATGAACTGGTCGCCAAGCCGTTAATGATAGCCGACATCGCAAAACGGCTAAACATTTCGGTTAATGAGCTGCGAAGCTTGGCTAAATCAGAATCAATATCTTTACGTCCGCATGACCGGCATAAGCTGCGCAGCGCTCGGTTGGCTAAAGAACTTAAAGAACTCTGGCAAACCCCGCTGTCAAATAAAGAAATAGCGGACAAACTTGGTTTGGCCGTGTCTATGCTCAGTCGGGTGGCGGCTGAGAATAAACTGCCGGCAAGGAAGTCTTTGGCCGCGCGGTTATCGTCGGCTGCTGGCGATGAAGGTACTGGGCCTACAAAACAAGACCCCACGCCAGAACAGATTGCAGAACGGGCCGCGGAACAACGACGAAATTGGACGGAATCTATTCGGCAACAGCGGTTGGTCGTGAAAGAATCTGGTCCTGTTGTCGCCCCGTCGTACACTATGAATGCAAAAGGCGTTTTTCGCAAACTGTAAATAACAGCAAATTACGCCGGGCAAATCGTTTTCGCGCTACTTTTAAAAACAACTTGTCGCGGTTTGATGCCAAAAATAAACAGTGAACAGATTGCAACTTTGATTGACCTTTTTGAGCGTATGCGCAAGTTACTTATTTCTATTATTCCTTGTGAGGTATGTAAAGGTGAAGGCGACATCCATCGAGAACTTGCTTACCCTGAAATTTGTCCTGAATGTAAAGGAGTCGGAGTTAACTTTGACGATTCCGAAGATTGAAAAATTAGTTGAATTTTTGCAGGCTGTGGAAAATATGTTTACTTACTAACGTATTACTATTAGGTGTTACGATGAATAAGTTATATGTCGAAGAGTCGGTCGATGCTGGTGAGCCTACGGTTTCAAAAGAACTGTGGGAAGCTCGGAAAGAAAAACTTCGAGAAGATGTCGAGGCCATGTTTCCTAAGTTTGCGCAAGCTTGTAAAACAGCGGCAGCGGCAAGTAGCCCGGCAGTTATCAATATCGATCAAAATGATTTCGGTGTGATGTATACCGATGCGGACATTTTGTTGTTGGGTAAGTTAATCAAATATGCGGGCTTCTACAAAGGTATTAAAATCGTTGTAGTTGACAGTTAATGCATAATCTTTTGCATTTTTCGGGGGAGTAAGTGAGAACTTACTTCCCCGGGTAGCGGGTCGTTTCAGGTTTTTTCCTGAACATCTTTTAAGTTTTGGTACCGTGAGTTTGACCCGCTCAAAGGTTTTTCTTCGAGCGCCTAAGGGCTCGAAGAACCTTTCGATGTTTACAGGAAAAAATTGTAGATGTTTGAATGGATTTGTCAGCATTAGAGTTAATTTTTCCTGTATTTTTGCTTACTTATTCTGCCTAAACTGCGCATATTCAAGCAATTTGATCCTCTTCTTTGCCTTTTTTTGCTTAATTCCTTGTAGTTTCATAGAAACTACTCTAGGTCCGTTCAGGTCGGACATTCTGTATGTTTCGTAAGAAATGGCTCATTTTTGGCACGCAACTTGCAGAGAGCGTTGAGGCAACGTTGCGGATGAATTCTAACTCGACGCATAGCGTAGTCAACATTGGCAGTCGAGAATCGGGCGCTTGCAAAACGGTGCGCGGGCGTTATGATCTTCGGCACACTTCTTCGTCTCCGCAAACACGCGAGGTTTCTGCGTGCCACACATTCGAGGCAATGCTCCTGCTCGCCGCAATGACGCGTGTCCGTGCGCTAGCGGCAAAAAATTCAAACACTGCTGTGGGCTGGCCGCTCAGCAAACTCAGCAAGCTCAGCCGCCACAGCCCGATAAAGCGTTCGCAGCGTATTGGCTGATTGCCGACGAATCTGGCCGGCGGTTGTTTGCCGACAAAGACAATCGTGCGCTCGTGTTTAGCGACCGCGATGTGGCGATCAAATCGGCTACGTTGGACGAGTTTTCTGCCCAGCAGCCGGGCGAAATAAACGTCGTTGGCCTCGGCCTTGAATCGTTTGAGCAATTCAAAAAATTAATCGCGTATGTTGAGGTGGATCAAGAGACCGCCGCGACGTTGATTCGAGAACGGATTGCTATGAACGTGCCGCAGGCCGAAGTTGCCCCGGCGCCCGAATCGCAAACCAAAGTTGAAAGCCATGCGTGACGCTGATTTTGACAAAGACATCAGGCCCGATTTTGCAATTGACGGTTACAAGTTAGTTTGCACGTGTTCTGCCTGCCCAGAGCAATATGACGTATTTAACGACAATAACAAACTTGTCGGGTATTTACGTTTACGACACGGCCAGTTTCGCGCAGATTGCCCGGACGTTGGCGGAACTACGGTGTACTCGTCGCGGCCGAGAAAGCCGTGGCTGCGATTAAAGAATACTGGCAACAGCTTTTACTCGACGCTGACAAGTAATCTCAGCGTAAAGCCGAGCAATTATTGCTAGGCTTCAAATACAGCAACTGAACAAACTGGGGATAAAACGATGATTTCAAAATGGATGAAGGTGTTGGAGAAATCTCCCAACAACCAGAGGGATTCCGAGCAGGAGCGTGTTGTGGCGGACATCGGCGACCTGCTTTCCATCTTGATGGCGCAGCAGAATGTCAGTGTTGAGGAGTTGGCGGGACGAGTTGGAAGCAAGCCGTACGTGGTCAGGCGAATCCTTCAAGGAGATGGACTCCAAGCGATCCGCACCGTCAGCAACCTGTTTGTCGCTCTGAATAGGTCTATGCAGGTGTACGCTGGCGATATCGGAGAGCGGCGACGGCATGTTCGAGCCTGAAGAACGTATGCCAGAGTTAATCAAAGCCGTAAAGCCGTGGCTGCGATTAAAGAATACTGGCAACAGCTTTTACTCGACGCTGACAAGTAATCTCAGCGTAAAGCCGAGCAATTATTGCTAGGCTTCAAACTTCAAAAGGAGTGGTTCATGTTGGATTTTATTTGTCGTCTTTTTGGCTGCGCGGACCCGGTGAGCAGCGAAATTCTTAAGCAGTTTGAAACTGAAAATGAAGATCTGCGCGCTAAGATTCGGCAGCAGGATGCGCATAATTTAGCGATGCAGCACAAGTTGCAGTTTTCTCTGCAAAATTTCTCGGAGCAGCTGGCCGAGCGCGAAAACAAGGTGCAGGAGTTTAAGTCAAAGGTAAAGTTTGCCGAGTTGCAGCATCGCGTTATTCAATGGGCAAAAGACCGGCAGATTATTCCTAATAGCACGCCGGCCGCGCAGTTGATGAAAACGATGTCAGAGCTGGGCGAACTAGCCGACGCCACGCTTAAACTTTCGGCCGAAGCGGGTTCAAAAATCGCAGCAATCGACGGCGTAGGTGACGTGCTTGTCACGCTGATTATCTACTGCGAATTGCTGAATATTTGCCCGATTGAGTGTTTGGATGCTGCGTATGCCGCCATCAAAGATCGGCGTGGGTATCTGATGCCTAACGGAGTATTCGTAAAGGAAAACGCCTCAGAAGACACAAGCACTCCGCCGGCGCACGCCTAAGTTAACAGGATATACGGCAAATGGAAAAACCCTCACAATTTGTTGCAGTTGTCGGTAATCTTGAATTTGGCTATTCAATTCATGGTCCGTTTGCCGATGTGGAGGCTGCGCAAAAATGGATTGATGCGCAGCAGTTTGATTTTTTGAATCCGCTTGTTATGGAACTAATTGACGGAGCGGAAGATTATTTCTTGCCGGCGACGGAAGAATCCGACGCCGACGAAAGTGATCATGATTCTGACACCCTTGAAGACGATTATTTCGAGGCTAACGACATTTAATGGCTCGATAATCGTTTCAACTTTAAAAGGAAATAGACGATGAAGCCTGTTTCGCCTGATTGGAAAGTTAAGCGGCTGGAAGTAGCGCGCGCGCTAACTGACGCCATTGGAGCAGATTCGGTATTGCCGCAAACCCGAAGAAATCTGGCGCAGCTCATGTCTCGGCATGACCGCCCTGACTTCCCGGCGGTGATGATTATGTCTTTGGAAGAGGTGCTTGCTATGGCGCCCGCGACGATTCAGCGCGACACGGCCAAGCGCTGGAAGAAGAGCGCGGAGCGGCTGAGCAAGCTGCTGCCGATTCATAAGATTGCAATTATTACGGTCGACGCTGCCGGCGAAATTCAGCGTGTGGATTGCAACACTCGGTGCTATGGTTGGGAAAACAACCTGACCGATGCGAAGCCGGATGAGTTGTTGGTAATTGCTATTTATTGCGATAACGCCGATAAGTCGAACGACGTTTACAAGACCTGCGACTCGACCGCGCAGGGCAAGACCGGCCAGGATCAGTTGTTCTCTGCGTATAGCGAGGTCGGCCTGTCTCCGACTTCCAACTACGTCCGCAACTGCAATGGTCTCGTCTCGCCGCTTCGCGAGGCTTTTGCGTTCATGGCCAAGCATGGTCAGGTAAACAAGAGCATGCTCCGGCGCGCGACGGAAACGAAGAATCTCCGGCGGCGTTGTCAGCCCGAGCTGGTCGAGTGCGTTCGGCTGTTCAAGCGGGCAATTGCGGCTCTGGATTCGCTCGACGTTAGTTCGAGCCGGTTCAGCGGTGCGGTGACCGAGGCGTTTCTGTTGGCGTATATGAAGTATGTCGTAATTGCTCCCGACGGCGCGATCCCTGAGGCTGAGCGCAAGCTTCTGTCGTTGTTCGCCGACTATCGCGACGATCAGGGCAACAAGAAAGCCGGTAAGTTCGACGCGGCCGAAAACATCAACATCATTGTCAGGGAAGAGGTCAGCGGCGGCGCCGGCGAGCGTCACCGCAAGACGTTGTTGATTCTGGGCGCTGTTGAGCGTTACATGGAAAAGGGCGCGAAGGCGGTCTTTTCGCATTGCGGCGTGGTAGACGAGAACGTCTATTTGACGAGCCGTACGGCGCTGACGAAGGGTCGGGCACATCGCAATAAGAAGGGCGATGGCGGCGTTACCGTTGGCGTTGGCGATGAATAGTCGACTGTTGAATCGGCAGTTCTGACACAATAAGGCATGTAGCAGCCGCGGTGTGTATCGCGGCTGCTTTTTTATGGAAGACTTCGACTTTATTCAGTTTGTCAATAAATTCAAATTGCCGCGTTGGTTTGTTCTAAAAACAGGCAAAACCAAAAGTCAGTTTTTCGCCGCTGAATTTACGCTGGGCTTGTATTTAAAAACTGGGCGCCGCGTCGTTCGCCGGACCAACACGTTTCGGCGTTTATGGTCTCGGCGGCTTAAAGAGTTGCTGTCGCGGCAACTTTGGCGGCTCAGCAGTTCGCCCGAGGTAGATCCTTCCAGCCCGCTGTTTGAATTAAAGCGGTTTGCTTTGTCGTATAGGCGCGCGTTGTGTTGCCGGCCGACGTATTTGTACTATGTAAAATCCAGCGGGCAGTCGATCAATTATCAAGTTCGTCCGTGTTGGCGCACGCGAATTTGTCCGTTTTGTATAGCTCGTATTAGCGCGGCCCAATACCGGCTTGTAAAACACACCGTCAATATTTGGGCGAAAAAAAATGTTTCTTGCGATTCTTTTATGGTCGTATGTCGTGTTCTTCGGGAATTTGTTCCTGCTATTGGCTTCAATGCCGCCCTCGGATGCGACCAAGAAAAAATAGCAGAATTAGCTCGGCCTTTAAAATTTGCGCTACGGCAGCATAAAGCGCATTACGATGCTTTAGTGCGCAGCAAACGAGTCGCGCGGCACACGATAGGTTCAATGTGGCGGGTGACGGTTGACCCGCAAATCGACGGTTGGTTTGTAGAAACCCGTCAATTTTTATTGTGCCGGGCCAATCTTAAAAAATTGCCTGTCGTGACGTTGCCAAATGCGGCGGTTGTTTATAACGAGCGTTTGCCGCTCGTGGCCGCCCCGAAGGGCGAAGAATTTGATGACGCGTTTTATCCCGTGTTTGGCGAGTTCTGTCGGTATCACAAAAGTTTGCTGATAGCTCCGCCAGAATTAGTTGCGGCTTATCTACATGCCGCGGCGGGAATTAAACTATTTCGGGGCTCTGGCTTGTTCTTAAAAACTTGCCGCGGGTTATTGCGTACAATGCGCAAACCAAGCGTGGAGAAGAAAGATGCGCCAAACAAAATTGAGTGTGATGCGCCGGGCGCATGTGTTGCGCCGGAATCGCAAGTCGCGCCGGATGCTGACGAACCCGGACGTCATTAAGCAGCGGGTTGCATACGTTTGTGATTACTTGTTTGGCGGCGACCTTTCCGCTTTTTCTTCCACGATTGGCATGGAAACCGGCCATGTCATTCGCGCCCTACGATTTGCGACGCGCGTTAGTCTTAAGTTTCTAGCGCAAATAATCATGTTCACAAATGTGCGCGCGGAGTGGCTATTGTGCGGCATCGGCCCGATGTTGTCGGCGGATTTGCCGGACGACATTGCGCCGTTGTCGCTGCCTAAGGTTTTAGAGACTTCTTTTTCTTTGCTGTCAGTGGAAAGCTACGTTGGCGTTGCGCCTAAAAGACCTGCGGAATTGCCGCCCCCGCCTCCTCCGGTTGCCGCCAAAAAGTCGATTAAGCGCGCAGCCCGAGCGATTATAGGTGCACGCACCTCGGCAAAGCCGGTGTATTTGCTGGCGGCAGAGTCTGCGTTGGAATCCGGCGCGCGCGTAATTATCAACAATTTAATTGCGCATAATTATGTAACCGGTGTTGGGCTGACAGCCGCGGCTGTCGAACTGGACGCTCCGTCTAAACCCACGCGTAATAAAGCGCAACTGGCAAAAATTGGCGCAAACGTCGGCATCGGCATGGGCGAAGCTGTGGCGCAATGGGGCGGAGCGTTGCCGGAAAGCATTGTGATGGCGGCGAAGCAGCGCGGAATACCGTTTACAGTGCATCCCGAGTTCGGCGAAATCTTGGATCATTATTGGCCCGGGTTACACGGCGCAGAATCTGGCGCGAGTATTGGCGCGGCCGCGTATATCGATTTATTGGTGTTTGCGGAACAGCTGCGGTTGTTTTTTGGTGAGCCGGGCGGCGTCTGCATAGCTTTGGGCTCTGGGCCGCGGTTTTTGAATTTGTTTGCCCGCGCTATGACAATCGCGCAGCGCACTGGGCTGCCGGAAAAAAAATACGACGCGTTTTCGTTCATACTCCTCGACGACGCGCCGGCGCCGAGAAACGCAAAAGCTCAGATTGCAGCGTTGGGCGGACAATTTCATTCTGTGCACGGACATATTGCGACGCAGGCGGCAACCTTGCTGCAGCGCTGCGTCGTGGTTTTTGACAAAGCAAAATAAATGACTACAGCAAAACACAAGCCAACACTCGCGGATAAAATTCGAGCGTTTTTTGGGAAGGTTAATCCTTCAAAGTCGCCGGCCGGATTTTCTGCGTGCTGCGCGCTTTTAGACGCAATTCGAAAACTAAAAACTTTCAACAACGATCAATCATTAATTCCGGTTGCAAACTTTATTGCCGGAGTTGCCGATCTTCCGTGGCAATATGCCGGCGTGTCGTTTGAATCTGAATCTGACTCGTTGGCACAGTCATCCGTAGATGTGGCGCAGGAGGCTATCGCGCTATTTGCAGAAGTCCTTGAGACTGATGGCGTGCTGGTAGACGAACTTACTCCTGAGCTGCTGCACGCGATCGCCCAAGAACTGTCGGCCAATGCTGACTTAGCGCCGCCCTCGGTGGCTGAACAGCCGGAGATCTACAGCCATCCGCTTATGCGGCGCGTATTCAATCCGGCGAAGTTTTCTGTGGCATTGGCCAGCCGGCTTGGATTTTCGTTGGCCTATTGCAAAAGTTCGCTCGGAGATGATCGGCTGAGTTTGGTTGTACCCGGCGCGGCCCCCGACGAATTTATCGCCATGACTGAAACGGGTGAGTGCTTATGCGTTTCAGCGTCAGCTATTTCATCCAAATTAATCGACGAAGATACGTATACTAACGTGCCGGTTGTGTTGTTGGTTTTGGCTGTGCTCGGCGCTCCGGAATTGGCCGACAGCGGATTAATTACCGCCGAAAATGCGGCCGCGATTGCCGCCGGTATTCTGGGCAATTTTACGGCGCCTGTTCACAAAGTTGACGCGCAGCTGGCCGCGCTTCAACCGTTGTTGAAGGTGATTGACATGTCGGCCGCACACGGTACATTGAGCGGGCCGACAGGGCCAGTTGGCGCGTCGGTTCGATTTCCTGTTTCCGCGTTGCCAGAAACATTCGTTGTATTAGACATGCAAGTGGATGCAGCTGGCGCTTACGTCGTTAGTAAGCTTGTACGTACATCGGCAAACGCGCAGCACGACCGAGTGCTGATGCGCAGAGATTTGCCGAGGTATGACACTGTTCGCGGATTTTACTTTTTCCCTAGACAAAATGCTCTGATTGTGCTCAAAGTTTAAAACATGAAACCCGGCAATTTCGATTTTGGAGGATTTATTAATGACAAAAACAAAGCATTTGAAGCCGACGGGCCGAGCGCTGACGATGCGTTTTTGCCTGTTCGTAAATTTTTGCGGCGTTACGGCCGGCCCGGCGAAATCATTTACAACGATTTGATGCGGGTAGCCAAATTTGCTGCAAAAAAATGTGGCGGTAAACCTGGCTTGTTGTTTACAAAAAACGGTGGCAGGTTTGTAGGGTTTACGGCGGCGCAAAGAAAAAAACGAAGCTAATATACCAGGCGGGCCGACGTCTCTAGCGGTAATTAAGTCACGCAACAACCGCTCGGCACCCCAGTCGTTTGTGGGTTTGTAACAACGAGGCTAACGCCGCTTAACAAGATGTTGATTCCTGGCGGGCGTTAGAAGTCGTAAGCAAAAGATTTGCCGCGCGTTCGGGGGTGGTGTAACGGTAGCACAAGGGATTTTGGTTCCCTTTGTCTGGGTTCGAATCCTAGCCCCCGAATTCAGCTGCCCTGCGTCGGCGTTACTGCTAAAATTAAAGCAGCAGCCCGCCAGCGTACGGAGAAACATATCGATGTTCAATGTGCAGCAGATGTCATCGACCGAGTTTACGTTTGTGCAAACGTATGTGGCCGCAATGCGTCGAGATTTTGAATTGTTGCGCAATGTTATAGCCATTATGCAGGATCCGGCGTTAGACGTTAAAAACGTTGTGCGCGCTACGGATATGGCGCAGCAATTAACACAGTTGCACACCGACTTTTCTGCGCGCCTGACAGATTTAGCCGCAAAGCACAAAATTAAAAAACGCAGCCGCGGAGATGACACGCCAACCAATGACGAATTAGACGATATTTTTTTGTGGTCGTTTTTCAAATTGGTGAAAACACTCAAAACAGACGGAAAAGTTCTGGCCAAAAAAGACGACGGCTGGTTTAGCGGCGATCCGCAGTCAGTCGATGACGCGGCGGTTGAAGATTTCGGGGCGTCCGCCACGTTAAAAGGTTGGGGCGGACTTTTATCGAAGTTCAACAACTTTCCGCCGACGCTTACAAACTGGCAGAAGTTTTATTTCAGCGGCAATTCAAAATCAGAAAATTTGTGGCCAATTGATGACTGCCCGTTTGACGACGATGACGAAGACAATGATTGGCCTGAAATTGGCATTGAATAAAGGGTTTACTGCGTGAATGGGGTTACGCCACTGTTTGTATTCTGCGCTGACCTGCATTTGGAGGACGGCGCATGGTCAACACGGCCGGGGATTTATGGCGACGCGTATTACAGTTTTCAACAAATTATTGACTACTGTATTGCGCAGAACTTGCCGCTGATCATGGGCGGCGACATTCTGGAAAAGAAACAAAATCTTGCGCGGCCTATTGCTAAGTTGTGCGAGGGTTTGTCCCGGCTGCAGCAAAAAAATGTGCGGGCGTATTACATTCAAGGCAACCACGAATACGACCGAAATGCGCCGTGGTTGAGCGTGCATCCGTGGCCGATTCATCTGCATGACACCGGTGTGCAGTTCGGCGACGCGTGTATTGGCGTCTGGGGGTTGGATTGGCTGCCGCGCGGTGAAATTCAAGCCGCGTTACAGCAAGTACCAGCAGACACTGACATCTTGATTACCCATCAGGTTTGGAAAGACTTCATGGGCACTTTGGGGCGGACAGAATGTGAGCTGTCCGACGTGCATCATGTGCAAACGGTGCTAGCCGGCGATTTTCACGTAACAAAAACTGTCGAGGGCGTTAACGCACAGGGTAAACCAGTTCAAATGCTTTCGCCCGGCTCGACAGCTATGCAAGACATCGGAGAAACGCCGGAGAAATACTTTTTTGTGATTGGCGTGGAAAACAATTCGCGCAAACTCGTTTTCCAGCCGGTGCAGTTAAAAACACGTCGGTTTGCTTACTACGTTGTAAGAGATCTCGATACGCTGGACGAACTCTGCGCGGGCAAGTTGATCGCAGATATAAAAAAACTAGATGGTGAGCTGCCGGCAGAAATAAACAAACCGCTGATTCGGATTAAATTCGACAAACAACTGCCCGACGCCTATTTACGGCTAATCACTGCCATAGGCGATTCTGCGCATGTGTTTTGTGACGTAATCAACGACCGCGACACGGCCAACCAGGTGACTGATCGTAAATCTGGGCGCAATGACTTGCTATCTGTTTTAGCGGAGTTGCTGCCTGAAAATTCTGTCGAGTATGGAATTGCCGTCGGTTTGTTGGCGGCAGAGGATCCTGTCAAAGCGCTCGACGCACAATTTTCCAAGTTCATAAAGGATGGCGCTAATGCAGTTATTGAAGTTGGAAGTCAGGAATTGGGTGCACCATCGTCATCGAGTGTGTGAATTTACTCGCGGTTTGGTGGCCATTCTTGGCGAAAACGGTTCCGGTAAAAGTAGCCTGTTTGGCGCTATTCGCTGGGCGTTAACCGGCGAGAATCCCAATTTTGGCGTAAAAACTGACAACATTAGTCAGTACGCTAAAGAAGGGGAGCCGGCGAATGTTACTTTAGAGTTTGAGCATAACGGGCACGTAGCCGTTGTGCGCCGGCATTTGTTGCCGGAAAAAGAACAATCCACGTTGGTTGTCGACGGTACAGAGGTCGCGCGTGGCGACAAAGCTGTCACGAGTGGTATCGAAAAGATTCTTGGCGTAGACGCAAAGTTTATTAGTCGCTTTATTATTGTCGGCCAAACGGAAATCTTTTCGTTTATTGACGACAATCAGACAGAAACTGATAAGTTTTTTCAGCGTTTGTTCAATACAGCCAAAGCTGATAAATGCCAAGAAGTCGTCGGCAAAAATCTGGGCAAACTGGTTATACCCGAGATCGTGCAAACAACTGATCAACTGGCCGCGCAAGGTAAAGAGTTAACTGATAAGCTGCAGAAGTTAACTGCGCAAATTGATTTGTTGCCGTCATTCGAATCTTTTCTTGCCGAGCAGAAGTTAGCGCAAGACACATTAAGCGCGTGGCAGCGGCAGCAACGGGCGCAAACAGAACTAGAAACGCTGCAAGGGCAAATTGATGACTACGGCGCCCGGCTATTGGCAGCAACTGCGGAACAAAAAGAACACGCCGATAATTACGCTGCGTTGGTAAATGTAACGGCAGAGCAGGAAGATTCGCAGGCCCGGGCGCGTACGGCTTTGGGGCGTTGGCATAGTTACAAAAGTGTAGAAACAGCACGGCAAGAGTTGCAGGCTAATTGGGACGAACTCAACGCTCAGCGGCTGCAAAATTCTGCAAATCAACCTTTGAAAGTCGATGACAGCGCAATCGCCAAAGTTGCGGCAGAAGTTGCAGATATTAAAAAGCAGTTGAAAGACGCGGAAAATTTTGTTGCCACTTTTACAGCGGCTGGTGTTGCGCATTGTCCAACCTGCCATACCCCAACAACGGATCTTCAGCCGCAGCTGGAAAACACGCAAAATGTAATTATTCCTGATTTGTCTGCGCAGTTGGTAAATCAAGAAGCGGCGGCTAAAGCGTTGGCCGATCAGGTCGCTAGGCGCATTGATTGGGAGCGTAAAGACAGCACGCTCGCCGCCCGGGCCAAACAGTTAGAAGACGCAGCGGCAAAGCTTGTGGCCGTAGCCCCGCCAGACGTGAGTGAAACGGAATTACAGCGAACCGTCAACGACTATGCCGAGTTCCAACGAGTTAAAAAAGAAATTGAGCCAATTCTTCGAAAAGCAAATGAAAAAGTGGCGGCAATTTCTGCGGCCAAAACTGAATTAGATCAACGGCAAAAAACTCTGCAGGCGGAAATAGCTGACAATAAAATTGCTGTCGAGCAGGCGAACGCGGCAGAAAAACAACTGGAGCAATTGCAGGCAAAGTATTCGGCGCGTCAAACGTTAACTCAGCAAAAAACAGAACTAGATTTCGAATTACGTCGTGTGCGAGAACAGTACGCTGAAGTGCGTCAGCAAGAAATTACGGCAAGCCGCCTTCGGGACTGGGTTAACGTAGCCGATCGTGTCCGGGCTGCGCTTAAGAACGCGCCGAGAATTGTTGCGCAGCGTAATCTGCAGAAACTCGAAACAGCAATTAACGAGCTGCTGGAATTATTTGCTGTAAATTTTGTGATTCGCGTGCCCAGCGATGGCGCGCCGGCTTTTATTGCCGAATTTTTTGACGGCCGTAAACAAGTTGCGCAACGGTTGTCGATCGGGCAAAAAACGGTGTTAGCGTTGGCTTTTCGCGTGGCCGTTAACGCCATGTTTGCTGAAGAGATTGGTCTGCTGGCGCTGGACGAGCCAACAGCTGCTCTGGACGCAGCAAGAATTCGTGCATTGGCGCCCGTATTAGACAAACTGCGCACGCTATCTACGGCCAAGGGGCTGCAGTGTTTGTTGGTTACACATGCGTCGAGTATGGCGCATTTGTTTGAGTCGGCTATCGAACTTGAACCGCCGGAGATGCGCCATGGCCAATCGTGACGAGTTGTCGATTAAGTTGCACGTTGCGGACAACGATCGAGTCTGGTACGTCAAAGGAATTGGCGTGCCTATTGACTCAGGCAAGACAGTAGAAGAATTTTTGCTGTCGCCAATAATCTCCGGCATGAGCTTGTGCGTTCGGCTAATTGGTTGCCGTAATAACGCCGAGCTTATCTCTGAACTATTTATGCGCAAATATCGCGGCGAATTGCAAGTTGTGCAACTTGCAGGCCCGCAATACATAACTAACGAAGAGTTTAATAATCCAAAACTTGTGTTGTTAAAAATGCGCACGATTCAATCTGCGCCGTCGTGCGGCGGTTGGCACGATATGTCGTTGATGGATCATTCTACTTACGCTATGGCTAATAGTTGGCAAAAAAACAACGCCGTTATCGACGCGTCGGTGTTGCGCTACTATCAGTTTCATCCAGCGCGTAAAGCTTTAAAGTTCATTCATACGTTGTCAGAAGCGGCAACCATCGGACTGCTTGTCTCGATTCTGGACCCGCGCTGGTTTGTGGACTTGCGCCGCCCTGAGCGGTCGTCAAAGCTTGAGCTGTATCTCGGATTGTCACCAAAAACACAGCAATCCGTTTCCGACAAAAAGCGTATAATTTGCCGGCCGCGGGAGCTGCGCTGCGCGACTGTGCTGAGTTGTTGGAAAACAGCAAACCCAGCCGACGTAGATGTATCGCAGCCGAACAATTTTTTGTACCGCATTTACGCTGCGGCTGGCGGCGGTTCAAAAGGCGATCTTCGCGCGTCGCAAGCATTTGTGCGGTATTTGCGCCACAACTGGCTTGCCGCGTTGGATACTAGAAAAGGCAAAAAAGATAGTTTGTTTGCGCCGGACATATTTTTCAAATCACAACCAGAAATATCGGCCTATTTAGATTATATGGCCGTTAAATAAATATGAGTCATTTAAAACCTTACGAAGCGACAAACGTAACCAGTAACGAACAAATGGCGCCCGCAAATTTTTCGGCTGTTCCGGTTTTAATCTGTAAAGAAGAAAACACGTTGACAATAAAGGCTGCAGATTCGGGGCCGTTGCCGGAAAATTTAATTAAAGCGCTAACGCATGATTTGTGTTACTCACACGTTGAAGCGATTAAAGGCCCGGCAAAAAGAAACCCAATCACCGGCCAGAAAATGTTCTTTCAAACCAAGGAGTACAAGCTCCATCGGGTTACGAATGGGCATATTGTAGTGTTGATGGGCTATCTTGCGCGCATGGTCCGCCGGTTGAATAAGTTGGGTTGTTCGGTGCAGATTATTGACACCAAGCCGCAGCGTAAGCGCCCCAGCTGTTATACGCCGCAGTGGGACAATCTTAACGGCCGAATTACGTTTCGCCCGCGCCAAGAAGAATGTTTACGCACGATAGCCAAGGCGCCATGCGGAATTATCAAAGCTGTGACTGGGTTTGGAAAAGCGCAACCAGTCAATGAGTCAGTTTATACGCCCAGCGGCCCAGTACCCATCGGCACGTTAACTGTTGGCGATTTAATTATTGGCGCGTCCGGCAATCCAACGGAAGTGACTGGGGTTTATCCGCAAGGCGTTAAACCAGTTGTTGAGGTTGAGTTTTCTGACGGCGTGCGTGTGCGTTGCTGCAGGGAGCATCTGTGGACTGTTTGCCCCGCCAACCAGCGCGAATATGAATCAGCAGACATAACCGTACCGATTGAAAAACTGATTGACGATTTGCAAGACAGCGACGGTTTGCCGAAATGGTTTGTGCCGGCTACGTCGGCGGTAAATTTTAACGCTAGATCTAAATGTCCGTTGCCGCCATATGCGTTTGGTGTATTAGTAGGCTCCGGGCGCCGACCTGGAATTCCGGTACGTTATAAGTACGCCAGTTTTGAGCAGCGGATGGCGCTTTTGCGCGGCATCATGGACGTAGCCGGGCGACTTTGCAACGACAAAATTCGTTCGGAATTTAGAGCAGTAGTATCTAAAAAAATTGCTCTAGATGTTTGCGATCTTGTCCGGTCGCTCGGCGGTATAACGCGCGTCGAAGGTAAGTCTCGGTATCGCGTAATTGTAGATCTAGAATTAAATCCGTTTTTGTGGCATCCAGACAGCAAAAAGTGGCGGGGATATTTTCAACCGCGCAAGACCAAAGCAATTGTCGCTATTCGTTCAATAGCAGACGAGCCTTGTGTTTGCATTTCTGTCGCCGCGCCAAATGGTTTGTATTTAACGACGGGTTATACGGTGACACATAACACCACGCTCGTCGGCGCTGCGGCGTTACTGTTTCCGGAAGCGCGCATCGACGTTGTTACAAAAAGCGTTGATGTGGCGGAACGTATTGTGCGCAGTCTTCGCCGGCTTTTGCCAACAGTCGGCAGAATCGGCGACGGATACAAACAGCGAGAGCGCGTCACTGTAATCACTGCCGGCAGCCTCAATCACGCGGACGGCGATGTAGATTTTTTGTTCGCTGACGAAGTGCATCAACTTGCCACTATAAACTTTTCTTCGTTGCTGGCGAATCGGTATCGCAATAGCCGGAATTTTGGCATGAGCGCGACTCCCTATGCCCGCATGGACAACGCGCATGCCGTACTCGAACCGTTGTTCGGCCCGATGATTTTTGACATGCCGTATCAACAGGCCGTTGAGCTTGGTCTTGTGGTACCTGTACGTGTTAACTGGCTGCCGATTCGTTTGCTGCACAACCCGGCGGAGCGCTACAACAATCGCGTGGCAAGAAAGCGACACGGCATATGGACAAACTACGACCGTAACCGTATCATTGCCCACGCCGTACGGCAGTATCCCGACACGCATCAAATTTTGATACTTGTCGAGACTATCGAACATGCCGTGCATTTGGGGAAACATCTGCCCGAATTCACGCTCATGTATTCAAACATGTCGTCGCAAGATTATTTTGCGTATAAACGGCAAAAGCTTTTGCCGGAAAATTACACGACGCTAACCGATTATCAGAAACACGAACTTCGGTCTCAATTTGAGGCAGGAACGTTGCGGCGAGTAATCGCTACCGATGTATGGTCTACCGGCGTGGATTTCGAACAATTAAATGTGCTTGTTCGCGCAGACGATCGCGACAGCGACATTGTTGACGTGCAGGGCCCTGGCCGCGTAAGTCGAATTTATACGTCGCCGGACGGAGCCAAAAAAGAATTTGGTGAAGTTTTGGATTGCATGGACACGTTCGACCCGACGTTTTATCGAAAAAGCGTCGGACGGCGAAATAGCTACAAACTTCTAGGATGGGAACAAAACTGGAATGAGGCCCAGCGTAGTTGGCGAACTGAATGAAAATTCGCAAAAGTTTTTGGATCCGGCATGGCATCGCAATTTAACTGAATTGCAGCTTGCCGCTTATATTCGATATCAATTTATCCGGATTAGCGAGCATGCTTTAAGCTGGGATTCAATCGCGCAGTCGCGCCGGCGTCCACACTGGGATGGCGGTACTGACGCATACGGCGTCCGGCGCTCAAACGTCTGGGCGCAAATTGGCCGGAATATCAGGAAATTTTCGGCGCATCCGGGTATTTGGGTGTGCGCGCATTTTTCCCCAGCCGCCGATTTAAAGTTAACGGTAAATACTCAATCGTTGCCAGAGGTGCGACCAACAAATTTACAATCTGCAAAATCGCTTCAAATCTATGAAAAATATCTATCCATGCTTGGTAGTGTTTTGCGCCACGATTTTGAACTGGCGGACCAAACTGTCAGTATGCGGTTTAAAACTACTGCCGGTTTAGATTTGCCGATAAACGAGCAGGTGGAGTACGTGCTCTGTGACGAGTCATACGTTACAGCCACGCCATTTTTTCGCCACGTATTTGCGGCTGCGGCTGGCTGTGAAGCGGCTATGCAGCGTTATTTATTTGCCGCGGCGGTAGATTATGAAGTGCATCAAGATAGTTACACGGCTTTAACTAAACAAATCGGACAGCACGCGTCGATTACCGATTCAATTATCGCGGCTACTGTACGCATTCGACAACATTGGGAGGAATTCCGTGGTTGATAACCAAATTTCAGATGACGCGCCGGTATGTTTGGATGAAATTTATGCCATGTTGCGCGGCATGATTATTCAACAAATAATTTTGAAAGATTCCGTACGTGTAGGCATGGAGTCGGCGCAGTTCAACGGCCCCGGCGAAATGTTGGCGTTTTACACGTTCGCCGCGCTGAGAAATTTAATCGGCGCGCATGCGACTGTAACAGAAGAGATGTTATTGACTGAGTTGCGTGCTTGGTATGCCGCAAACGCAATTCCTGTAAGTGAAGTCGAATTTCTTGAACTGCAAAAGTTTATTGCAAACGCGTTTGACGCGCCGCCGCTTGACGCCCAGGCGGCTCGTTCTGAGCGGCAATATGTTGAAAAGATTGTGCGGCGTTTTATTAACACGCGGATGATCAAGCGCGGCGTTCAGAGTGTGCTGACAAACTCGGACACAAACCCGAACACCGCGGCAGGCGGACTGGACGAAAAGTTAAATCGATGGACAAAAGCGGCGCAGGCCGTGAAGTTTATTGGTCGGCCGATCGTCAGTGGCGCATTAATGCCTGAGTGGGGTTCGCCTATCCAGCTGCCGCCAGCACCTGAAGTCACCTCGTTACCTTGGGTAGATAAGTACATTGGTGGCTTTCGTGCTGGTGACGTTATTGGCTTGCTTGGTCCAACTTCAGGCGGCAAATCGACGCTGATGGCGATTGCGGCTACGCGTATGGCGCAAAATTACTCAGCGCGCGGCGAGAACAAATTAGCGATATTTATCGGCTACGAGGACGGTGCCGAAAAGACTAATCATTTGTTCTGGTCGGCCGCCGCGCACATTGACAGAAATTTACTTGTCAGCGGCGCCGATTTTTGGGCGAATTGTTCCACGAAAGACAATCCAAAAGAGTACGACAAGCGGCTGCCAGAAAATCGCAACGGGCGAATTGTTACGGGTGAGAAGGAACGGTGGATTTTAACGCGCCCGTGGCTCGATAAACACTTTGTGTTTTTGGACTTCTCTGCCGCGGGAGCAACCGGTTACGGTTCAGGCGGCGTCGCAGAAATTTCGGCCGTGCTTTCGGCGCTGTCGGAAGCCCGAGGCATGGAAATCGGATTTGTAGCAATTGACTACGCTGTATTGTTAATTAATCGTGAATTGTCCAATGACCGACGCACGAAAAATCTAGAACAAATCTGGCGGCAAGTTCAGCAGCTGCCCGATGATTTGCGAACGCGAGTAGCCGTGCCCACGGGTTGTTCAATTATGCTGGCGCATCAATTGGCCGGGTCAGACATTAAAAAGATTCCAGCGTATCGGTACGTTACACATTTCGACGCGCAGGGATCAAAAGCGTTTGCTGAGAACGTGCACGCTTGTTTGTGCATAAACCATCGCGATCCGGAAACGCGCGTGTCGACTATTAATTGGTCAAAAATTCGGGCTGCTGTGCCCGCCACGCCGTTCGGGTTAATTCGCCTGGACGACACAATTGTTGACGCTCATTTAGTGAATGACGATTATGTCGCGTCTGAAAGTAGCCGCCGGATTATTAAAAAGAATGAGGCCGGGTTGGTATTGCCAGATGATCCAACGACGCGCCGGAAAAACAGATTCGGTGACGGTGGCGTCGACACATTCGGCAGCGACTTGTAAGAGGAAGGCAAATGACAATGACCGTGGCGGCGAGCAACGGTATTGAACCATTGAATCCGGTTCTTTACGGATTACTGCGGCGCAAATTTGGTGCAGTGCGGGTGCATAATTCGGGCAGCCCCGCGCAATTTCAAATGCTGCCAGATCCTATGCAGCCCGGCGCGTTGCGAAAAGAGTATTACGTTTACGGTGAATATTACGCTGTTTGCTGCCCGTTTTGTAAGGAAAGCGGATTTCGGCTTTGGATAAATCATCTTTACGGCAGCGAGTTGCGGTTTAATGCGTTTCAGCGCACCAATACGCATTTGGCTGTTTGTTACCGGCATGATTGTTTGCGCCAGCCAGGCCGCAGAAAGCAGTTAGAAGATCTTATTTTTGGGCATAATCGGTTTTTCCCGGCGGCTATGCCAATTCGTCAAGTCGACGTAGTCGATGTTCCGGCGGCACAAATCACCAAACCGGGCGAAATCATTCCTTTAGCAGATTTGCCGCACGATCATGCAGCCGTGCAATATGTGCGCAGTCGAAACTTTGACCCGGCGTATTTATCAAACAATTTTGGTGTCGGCGTGTGCGTCAATCCGACGACTGATAAATTACGCATAATGAAGAATCGGCTCTACATTCCGATTGTTGTGAACGGCGTGTTGACTGGTTGGCAAGGCCGAGCGGTTGACGATAGCGCATACGGGCCGAAGTACTATAACGTGCCCGGTATGCAAAAAAGCCGGTTGCTGTACAACTACGACGTTGCCAGCAAGCAATCGTGCGTAATTATTGTCGAAGGCGTTCCAAGTGTGTGGCGGTTGGGTGCGCCGGCCGTGTGTTTGTTCGGCAAAACAATGTCGCATTGGCAGCGCACAACCATCGCGACAACTTGGCCGAATTTGCCGGTATTTCTGTTGCTCGACAATGACGCTGAAACAGAAATGGAAATTGGCGTAAACGAGTTGTGCCGACACGATGTGCAAGTTATACCGGTGTTTCTGCCCGATAGCAGGGACCCAGCAGATTATCAACGCAGTGAGTTAAAAACTTTATTAGCAGATTCAGCCGCAGTGCAAAACATTACGGCTGATTTGTCATTTTTGGATAACGGGTAAATGACCATATCTTTAGATCATCGCCATTCGCGCGCGTTCTACGATGCAAATAGCGTTGCATTTACGGCAGCCGCGTATCCAATGCCAAACTTAGACGCGCCGGGTATGCCAGCGGCCGGGCCGTCATTTGTGGCGCACGCGGTTGCGCTGGGCGACACAATCGACGAGGCCGCGCTCAAAAAGAAAAAAATAAACCCGGTCGGCGAAAGGTTGGTCGCGCTTTACAGGCAAGCAACATACAGTCCGGAATTTGCATTGCCTGTAACGTTAAAAACAGGCGATGTAAATATCGTCAAATTACTTCCGGGGCATATTTGGGGACCGGCCAATCGACCGATTCTAACGTACGGACCTACGCGTCGTGCGCGCGTCATGATCGTCGGTAAGCTGCCGAGCAAAGAAGCGTATTCAAAAAAGTCTGCCGCTGTTGGCGCGGGGGTTGACGTTCTCAAAAAAGCTTTTGCGACGGTTGGCATTTCCCCGGCGGTGTACGAAAACTGGTATATCACTTACGCGTGCAAGTACCTGCTCCCCGACACTGACGTAAATGTGGTACCGGCCGCGTGGATGCGAGATTGCGCACCAATTTTAGAGCAAGAAATTCGGGCAACGCAGCCGGATTACATTTTGTGTTTGGGGGTAGAGGCGACGAAAGCCGTATTAAATTTTCGCGGCAATGTTTCAAATCTGGCCGGGCGGGCTATTCCGCACAAGGTTTGCGCGGCCGATGGTTCGCCTCGGGACGTGCAGGTTATGTGCGTTGTACATCCGGCGTATGTCGCCAGAAAGCCAGAATTGTTTGAAGATTTGATTACGCAAATTACGCGTTTTAAATCTTTAATTGACGACAAATTAGTTACGCACGAAGAAATCGATCACGCTGATATCTATACAGAAGAAACGTTGGTCGAAACCGTTGATGCAATGATTGCGGATACGGATCCAAACGCGAACATTATCGCGGTAGACTGCGAGTGGCACGGAGAATACCCAACCGAACCGGGCGCTTATTTGCGGACTATTCAAGTTTCAAATAAAGATCGGTGGGCGCGCACGATAGTGTTGCGGCATCAAGGCGGGCAACTAGCGTTTCATCCCGGGCTGGATGTGGTCCGTCGCGAATTGTTGCGGCTTTTGAAAAGCACACCCGGCCGCCACGTGCGAGTTGGCGGGCATTTTTTGCGGGCAGACTTGCCGTGGTTAATTGCTTTCGGCGTAGATGTCCGCGCCGAATATGCGCCTGCAAAGGATTGCGAAGATCGGACGCATGGCGGTTGGGATACGAGTTTGATGTATCACGCCGTAAACGAATGCGCGAAATACGGGCTCGACGAGTGCTCGATGAAATTTACGTCTGCACCTACGTACTGGGCAGAGTTAGACCGCTGGCGAAAGAAATATCAAGAATTAAATCGCGGCGGCGGCGACCCCGGCGGTTACGGAAATGTGCCGCCGCATATTTTGCATCCATACGCCGCTTACGATGCCGACGTCACGCGCCGGGTAATGATTCATTTTTACGGCACAAACGGCCAAGACGGTAACCTCGCAAAAGACGTTAATGACCAAGATTGCTGGTTGCCGTATTGGACGGCGCATAGTGCTTCGCTGGCGTTTCTTGAAATGGAAATGACCGGCATGGTGGTTGACCGTCGCCGCGCCGACGAACTTACGACGCAATTTATTAATGCACAGGATCGATTGTTGGCTGAAATCCGGGCTGAATTAAATTGGCCCGAGTTTAATCCAAAATCGCAGCCCCAATTAGCCGTGGCGTTATTCGGCCGGCAATATGCTTCGCGCTACATCAATACGCCAGAAATTCCAGAAACGGCGAAACTGCTGGATTTGCCGCCGGTTAAAACAACGGGAAAACGCCCGGTTCTGTGGCGCGAGCTATATCGACACCCTACGCCCAATACCGCCGTGCCGAGTACGGATAAAGAAAGTCTTGGCATTCTTGGGCACATTAATGCTACAGCCGCCAAAATTCGCGATTACAAATTTGCAAGTCAAGTGTTGCAATCTGTGTTGCGCAAACCCAACGAAACCGATGCCGGCGATTTTGAAACAGATAATTCCGGCAATTATGTATACGACAAAGGGCTTGTCGGCTGTGCGCACGCAGACGGAAAAGTTCGAACACATTTATTTCAGACAAAAGAAACGGGCCGCGCGTCTTCTGCCCGCCCGCCGCTGCAAAACCTCAGTTCTAGGCGCGAAGGAGATTACGAAAGAATTATCGGCAAGGGTAAATACTTGCATCCCGTGCGGTCTGTGTTGCGTGTGCCGGATGGACATGTCGGTATTGAAACAGACTTGACTGGTGCAGAGTTGGCCGTGTTAGCGTGGCTGGCGCAAGACGACAACATGATCGAACACGTGCGCCGCAACAATCTGCCAGAAAGCCATCCAGACCACTATGACATCCATGCTCAGCAGGCCGTAAAAACGTTTAATCTTTACGACATCAAACCGACGAAAAAAGGCTTTGAGGCGGCCGGTAAACGGGGTATGCGAATTGCCGCTAAAAACGTGAATTTCGGCATTCCATACGGTCGTGGCGCTGAAGCAATCGCGCGGCAATGCAAAGAAGAAGGTTTCAACGTGACAGCTGGCGACTGCCAAGCAATGATTGAAGCCTATTTTGAGTCTTACCCCGGCACAGAAGAATTTTTGGCAAATTGTCGGGCGCGTGTTCAATCTCCGGGTTATCTTGTCGGCCCATACGGCCGTCTGCGCAGATTTAATAAATCAACGGATCGCGCGGTTATCGGCGAGCAAGAACGTCAGGCGCAAAATTTCCCGATTCAAGGCGGCGTTGCGGATGCTGTATCAATTGCCTTAAACAATTTTTACAGTTACCGTGCCGCGCATTCGGATATTGATTACAAAATTGCGCTGCAGATTCACGACGCTATTGTGTTAATTGTCCCGATTGAACACGCCGAGCGCGTATACAAAGAAGTTATTCCACTGTGCATGATCGACCAAGTTCCGTTTTATCCGCGGCGCCTTGACGGCTCTTTAATTACTGACCGCGGGCCTTATCATTTTGGCGTGTCGCAGGAAGTGTTTGTGCACTGGGGCGAACCGCTTACTTCTTCGCAAGCCAAAGATCTGGGCCTGCACTTCTTGGCGAAATGACTCGCTAGACTTTTTTGCCGCATATGGTATGCTCGGGCCAGCCAACCGCGGTTGGTCAAGGTCAGAGACTAAGATGTCTCTATTTTTAACCCGGGGTTATTAAAACCCCATAATTAGGAGAACGCAATTATGCCGCGTTATGAATCTCAAAATCTTGCTGCTGTTGATCCCGAGTTTCGCAAGAAACACAATATCTCGCTGGCTGGCAATGCTGCACGTAAAAGCAATTACATGTACAGCCAGCAGGGCGGCGACGGCATTCTAATCGCGTCCGGCGCTGATTTGTTTTCGCACGGGCTCTGCCTGCGACTTTTGCCGATTTATTCGACGCCCGCTGACGTTAAAAATCAGCAGTTTGTCGAATTTCGGGCGACCGACGGCACTTTCGGCGACTGGTGTCGGTTGGTAACGTGTGCGCACTGGGTTGGCAACCCCGGCGTCTGTTTTATTATTCACGACGGCAATCCAGAAATTTCGCTGTACGACAGCCCGTATCACGTGCTGCGAAACGTCGTGTATCGCAATTCGTCGAACAGTAAAAACGGTGTTGCACACCCCGTACTCGGCCGGCTGTGCGATGACTTGCTGTCCAATACGTTTGCGAAAGATTCGCATGTTGGTTCGCTCAAGAAAGCCGAACAGATTTTGTTCGTTTCGGCGGGCCTTGTGTTTTTGAACGACGCCGGACGTACGGCTCTCGGCCCATTCGACGCCGCTGGCGAGGATAAGTTAGCGCGCAAACGGCACGCGCGTATTGTCGGCCTGAAGACGAGTGCGGCCAGTTCGTTGCTGTCTGCTTTGCGAGTACAGGACGAGCGTACGCACGAGTTCGCGTCGGGCGATATGTTGTCGTTTAGCGGCGCAAAGCTTATTACGTTTTTGCCGGATGATTATAAGAATTCTGACGGCAAGAATCGTATGGCTTTGTCGGCGGCTGGTATTACCGGCGTACAGGTGCCGTCTTACATTCAGCAGAGTAATCCGCTGATTGTAGGCTATCCTCCGGCGCGGAGCAGTTTTACGCATTTTGCCGTTATTCACGAAACGTATAACGGGCAAGAAATTAATCTTGAA
Source organism: bacterium (assembly GCA_010027825.1). The sequence continues at coordinate 5,360 of RGUK01000009.1, read as the reverse complement.
CCGTACGCGGAACGAATTGTGGCGGAAACTGTTTCGTGGGACGACCAGCTTTATGTGCCGTCGTATGACGAGCAAGCGGAAATTCTGGCCTCTCGTTTTCCGCGGGAAATCTTGGATTTTGCGTGGCGTGAGCATCCGCAGTACGCCCGCCACATTCCCCGCAACACCACGACGGCGTTTGTGGGCGAAACGGCTGACGATGACGGGCAGTTTTCAAGCAGTCCGGCTATTCCCGTCGCGAGCCGAGAAACGGCGCCAAAAGCTCCGCCTGCGCCGTGGGATCCGCCGCCTGAAGAGCTGTCTGCTGAAGATTCTGCGGGCCTGACGGACATTTTTTCTGCGCCGTCTAGCAAGCCGGCTGCGGTGCCCGGAGCAAGTTTTGCGCCGCCGCCGCCGCCGCCTTCTGCGGCGGCTAGCGCTAACGCCGCCGGTAAACCGTCTTCGGCGGAAATTCTTGCCCGGGCTAAGGCCCGGGCTGCGGCGAATAAATAGTTTGTTGGCCGTTTACCGCGCGGGCCGACAGCCATCTGAGCGATTTGCATCGCGTCAGAATCGGCCCGCGCGAGTATCTACATCATCCTTTTCTTTCTGGTGAAAATAATGGGCAAAAAGAAAAAAGACAATCTAGCTGAACAGGACTCGGCGTACTCCCGGGCAGACGAACATCCTGTAATTTCTGAAGTATTAAAAGCCACAGCGGAAGATAACGACCCGCTTATTGGTTTGCCGCTGCCGGCGTTGTCTGCCCGCTATCTGTTGCAGGCCAACATTTTTCCGCTGTCGCGTTTTACGCAATTGCGCGGTGAGTTCAGCGCCGGTAAATCTGCCATGTTAACTGAAATCATGCGGTGGTTTCATTTATATGGCGGCGGCGCCGTCATGATCGACACCGAAAATAAAGGCAGTCCGACGATGTTGGCTGGTATTTTCGGCCACAACCCGCAGTACATGGCCCGAACAAAAGTTACAACAGCCGCGAGTGTTGAAGAGTGGCAAAAAAAGTACATGGGGTTTTGTCAGGCTATTCACAAACAGATCGACGCGGCTGCGCGGGCAATTCCGGTTTGCATCGGCGTTGACTCGATCTCGGCGGTGGAGGTCGATCGCCGCGTTGAAAAGGTAGCAGACGAAGGACATGCAGCAGCGGGACATCCGTATTTGGCGCGCAATTTGTCGGATTTTATGCGCACAGCGCTTGTGCCTACGTTACGTCATTATCCGATTGCGTTTGTGGCTACAAATCATTTGAAAGAAGAAATTAACGCCAGCGGCTTTGGCCCGCCGAAAAAGTACGCCCCCGGCGGCGCTAGCCTAGATTATTACCCGACGTTAATTCTTGATATGTCGAAAGCGTCGACAAAGAATATTACTGGTCGGTATGAAGGACAATCGGTGCGCATCGTCGCCACGAAAAACAATCTGGGTGCGCCGGGCCGAAAAATTGTCGTCAATTTACTGTGGTATAACGAAATTATTGCCGGTACTGACGCGGACGGAAATGAAACATACCGTAATCAGCAATTTCATTTTTGGGACTGGCACACAGCGTCTATTCGGTTGCTGATGGAGTTGCAGAGTTCCGAGGGCAAATTGCCGCCCGGCATGGATCCCAAGCTTCCGGGACTTTTGCGGCAGGTGTGCGATTTAGAGTACAAGCACGGCACTAAAAATTCCGATACGCCGCTGGTTTATTCAACAGCGTTAGGAATTTCAAAGCAAGACGCGGTGTCCGAAGTCGAGGCGTCGATCGCGCTTGAAAGCAACAAAAAAATTATCGGGTTGCTGCACGGATTGCTCGGAATCAATGAATACACGGTGTGCGACCCGGCGCGCAAATACCGTGAGCAAGTCATGGAAGAATTGAAAAAGCGCGAGATGACCGATGTTCCCGAGTTGATGGCCGCTGCTAGCGCTGTTACAAGTCTTCTGCCGTCTGATCTTGACCCGCTAGGAGAAGTAAGTTGACGCTAGATCGCGACCAGTTTTTTGGCGAACTGTTTAACGAAAATAGCGAAGCTGCGGAGTCAGCTAGGGAGCAGCGGCAGCTGGCTTACGAAGAGCGCACGATTAAACGCGTTTTTCGCGAGTGCGGAATTGCGGTTAAAGGCTGGAGACAATTTGTAAACGAATGCCGGAACGCAACCGGGCATCAAAATTTAAACTTCAGCTGGTTCAACAATTCGTTTAGTTTTCCTGCGCGACTGTGCGGCCGGCGCATCCCTAAATTACACGAATTAACGATAGTTGACATGTTTAAACCGGTCGATAAAAATCGGCTGGCGAAGGCTGTGATTAGAAGTTTGCACGCTCAAGCTATTGATGAGCGCAAGGCGTTCGTATTTGTTTTTCCGGTTGTGCGCACGATGTACTGCGCGCACAATCTTAATTCAATGTGCGACGAATCTGGAGTGCGTTGGACATTGCGGGTAAATAATTCGGTACTGGCCGTCGAATCCACCGTGTCTTTATTTGCAGCCATTGGGCCCGACTGGTATACATGTAATCCGTCGTAAACCGAGCAAAACATGCCTCCTGCCGCGCAAAATAGTCGCAGCGTTTTTGTTCCGGTTGTTGCGCTTCAGTTTTCGTCGAGCCAGGCCGACGAGTGCCGGGATTTTTTAAGCGATCGTGCCGCGCATACCGAATGCGTGCCGGTTGTTGATGAAAATCAGTTACTAATGTCTGCCGCGGGCACGTTGTCTGAAACCGGTTACAGGTTTAACTCTATAGGGTTTGACGCGTTAGCCAAAATTTTAAGCGCCGGGTTGCTCTTAATGTTTAACGAGTTGGCCGGCGAAACGCGGCACAGCTCAAATTCGGAAGATAGACCGGTTGACATTCCGGCCGCTGTTGGCATCTACAACACAGCGTTGCGCGTCCGATTCGACGCTATACGCGAACGGACGTTGCTAGTAAATCACGCGGAACAGGCGATTGAGGGTTTTCTCGGCCTCGATCATCGCATGCTTGAAAATACCGCGTTTTTTGACATGATTCGAGCCGAGTTAGAAAGCGCGCAACCGCAAGCCCAATTTTTTCGCGCTGAAATTATAGGGCGAGAATTGCGTGTGTTTTACATTGACCCGACGGTAAAGCTTTCAAACGTAGGGCCTAACGGGCAGCATTTTTTTGCTCCCGGCTGGTATTTTTCGAATCGCGAAGACGGCGGCTACGCAGCCAAAGCCACGCTATGTTTGTTTACACGTTTCGGCCCGGCAATAGAAAGCGCAACAAAAGTCTCTAAGCTCATTCACATGGGCTCAGATATTTTAGGGCGCGCTTCTGTCATGGTACGTAAAGCTGCAAGCCGAACAATTGACATGGCGGCATTGGCGGCGCAAATAGAAAAACTTTCAAATAGTAATCTCGGCGCCACTGACGACAAAACCGATTTTAACGCCGCATTACAACGTTGCAGCGAGTATCTACATAAACTCAAAATACCGAACAGTTTGGCTTTAGAGTTGGCTAGAAATGCGCTGCTCGTTGGCTGCGACGCCAAACCAAAAGATTTAATAGACGTCTATACAGAGTCTGCGCTTAAACGCAGAAATCTGTTTGATCTTGTGTGCGCTATGACTCGTTTTGCGCGCAATGAGTACGCTACGTACCGCGATTTACTGCAGACCTCAGCAATGCGTTTATTGTTGCCGGATTTGGATAACGAATATTTAAGGAGAAAACATGGCAAATGAATTGAAAGAAATTTCAACCGGCGCTGAACAAACAGATTTACAGGGGCGTCAGATCGCGCCGGCCCTTGCCGATATTATTGAGGAAATTGACTCGCTGTTTTCTGACATTCAAAAAGAAAGCGTGCGGACTATTTGGCGCGTGGGGCAGTTAATCTGTTCTGTGCGCGACAAGCCTGAAACGTATTTAACGGACGAGCAGCGGTCGGCACACATCGACGCTGAAGCTGTAATTATTTCCGTGTTTGCGCCGGTATATAGCGTCGAGCACATTCGCAGCGCAATCAGTATTTTTGAGCAATATCCTGAAGAGGGTGCACTTAACAAATTGCTATCTTTGCGGTGCCCTGAACGACCTCGGTGGCGGTTGACGACATCGCACGTGCAGCTTTTGTCGCAGATCCCCGATCTTGCACAGCGGCAAGCCGTCGAAAAGAAATGCGCGGAAGAAGCGTACACGGCGCGGGCGTTGGCGCACGAACTTCACGAATTGCGCGGCAAAAACAAAAGCGGCGCAGGCCGCCCGCACGAGGCGCCTAAAGGCCTCAAGCAGCAGTTGCAAGATTTAATTAATCATCAGCAGCGGTTTATCACGCGGTCGACGAGTCTTTGGTTGAGCGAAGACAAAGACAATATTTATGACGAAATTGTTAACACTCCGGCGTCAAAAATTAATGACGCCATCTGTGAAAGTTTCGACGCGATTGAAAGCAATTTTGACACGCTGCGCGAACTAATGGACGAGCACATCGGCATGTGCCGGAAGGTTCGGGGCCGCGTGTTCGACAAGTTGGACGCGGCTAGCGTAGAATCGAGCGCCGCCGCTGAAGATGATTAAATAGTTGAATATTAAGATGCCGGCGACCCGCGACCTATGACCATGAACAAATCAACCGACGCCCTCGCGGGTCCGCTGCATCGCGTGGTTCTCTCTTGGAGGCATAAAGTCGGGAGCCTGACCAGCAAAGTCGGGAGCCTGACCAGCAAAGTCGGGAGCCTGACCAGCAAAGTCGGGAGCATGGGTCTGAAAGTCAGGAGCCCGCGACGTGAATCATGGCCGCCCCTCGCTGGGCGGTACACCTCTCCGGGTTTCCGTTGGGGGATGCGACGTTAGGCCAAGGTTGAACCCACAACCGACGCGACACCGCAGGGGCTATACGCCTGCGCCGGACTCCGGTAACCGGCATCATTCGTTGAGAGAACACGCAGGATCAGCGGCCCGCGAACGCTGACTTACCATACCGGCAGACGGCATCGCGGGTCCGCTGCATCGCGTGGTTATGCAACAGCCCCGCCCATACGCGAAACTCAACGAAAAGCGACTGATTGCCAATATGAACTTGGAGCGTGAGATGATTCACAACACATGCCCATGCTGCGAGATTGGCCGCCTTCCGCACCTAGACGGCTGCACGTTTCGCGATGACGCGCCAGAAGCGGCGGCCGACTTTGATGAGGTGCTGGGATTGCGGGCAGAAATTGATCGCCTTGAACTGACTAGCGACGAACGCGACGCGATTCTGTTCTGCATCAAATGTTGCGAGAGCGACGTTCGGCGCGACATTGTGGAAAAGGCACGCAGTGCAATTGCTCGGTACGACGCATAACGCCAGCGATCAGCGGCCCGCGACCGCTGACTTACCATACCGGCAGACGGCATCGCGGGTC
>RGUK01000799.1 GCA_010027825.1 bacterium | reverse complement strand
CAAGATGACTTCGTCGGGAAAAAAGCGAATCAATTCAGCTTCCAAGTGGCGAATTGCCTGCGCTGGAATGCTTGTTGCAAAAAGCTGGGCCGTTAAGATTTCACCAAACGCCAGTCCCCAGCGTTCCTGACCCGGGTAGCAGGCAAGGACATATGATGCTGATTTTTCTTCCAGCATGCTTGCATCGGTCAGCGTGCCCGGCGTGAAGACTTTGGTAACGCCGCGCTGCACCATGACGCCAGGTTGTGCTTTGGTTAGCTGCTCGCAGAGAGCAACGCGAAAGCCCCCCTTCACCAGCTTGGTCAAGTAGTGGTCAAGCGCATGGACCGGAATGCCGCAGAGGGGGATATCAGCACCTTTGTGCTTGCCGCGCTTGGTGAGCGTGATGGCAAGAAAGCTTGCTGCTTTGAGCGCGTCTTCAAAAAACAATTCAAAGAAGTCGCCAACCTGGAATAGCAGCAAGGCGTCTGGAAATTGTTCTTTGATGGCAAAGTACTGCTCCATCAATGGCGTTACTTTTTCTTGTTGCACAGCGCTCTCCTTCACGTAAGCTAGCAGCGCAGTGTAGCATGGTTTTGCAAAACATTCGAATGCACAAACCCCGGAGGTGCAGCATGGGAAAAGTAGATATTTGGAGCATGGCCTTTCAGGAAGTGCGCAAACTAATCAATCAGCTGATCATGCGAGTGCATGCTGATGTGCCGTGCGTGGATGCAATTGAAGATTGCAGCGTTATTGGCACGACTGGACACGTGCCTGTGCGTGTCTATCGGATGCGTCATGAAGGCGCCCAGCCTGCCATTATGTTGATTCATGGCGGTGCGTGGGTAGCTGGCGATCTTGAAACACATGATAACTTAGCGCGCTACTTGTGTGTTAAGAGTGATGCGGTAGTGCTTTCAGTGGGCTATACGAATGCCCCTGAAGGCAAATTTCCCCTACCTCTCGAGCAGTGCAACGATGTACTTAACTGGATGGTTGACCAGGCTGCTGCATTAGGTATAGATCCTGCGCGCATTGCAGTAGCTGGCGACAGTGCCGGTGGCAATCTGGCAGCAGCATTGTGCTTGTTGGTGCGTG
>RGUK01000798.1 GCA_010027825.1 bacterium | reverse complement strand
CCTGGCCATTACTGGTTTACGCGCAAGGCATGGCGCACTGCACTAGCAGATTTTGACTACGTCTTTGTAGTAAGCGGCACCAATATCGCCGCCCACCCGGCATATTTGCTCAAGAAAAAATATGTCATGTGGATCGCTTCCTCCTACCAAGGCGACCGTGCAGAACGCGAAAAAGCTCTACGCGGCCCGCGAGCTCTGCTCAATCGGATTACGCGCAACCTGATGGCAAAACTGGAGAAGCAAATCTTGTCAAAAGCAGCCTACACGTGGGCCTTTAGTGCATACGTTGAGCAAGATTTCAAACAGTTGCTCAGCGACGATACTGACCGCAAACTCTCCCGGTGCAACTATCCTGTGGAGGCAAAACAATATGATCCGGTCACTGACGAACGGGAAAATGCGATAATTGCCGTGGGTCGCTTCAGCGATCCACGCAAAAACGTTGCCATGTTGCTGCGCGTCTTTCGATTGCTGCACGCGCAGGATAACACGATCAAACTGTACATCGTGGGCATGAAGCCAAACCCTGAATGGATCTTTCCTTTTCTGGAAGACCCTTGTTTTACCCATGTTTCTTTTATGGGACAAATTAGCAGCGAGGACTTGCATCAGCTCTATCAACGGTGCCGCTTGATGCTCATTACTTCTTACCAAGAAGGACTCGGGATCGTTGGCCTAGAGGCTATGCAATACGGCCTGCCAGTAGTTGCTACGGACTGCGGTGGCACAGCTGATTACGTCATCAATGGTTATACAGGGTATCTGGTGCCCATTAATGATGATGCCTCCATGGCCAAACACGCATGGCAGATTCTATCCAACCACCACCACTGCTATGAGCTCTCGCTCAACGCAAGAAAGCTCGTGGCACAACAATTTTCTTATGCTGCAGCATATGCCCGCTTTAAAGAGGGCTTTGTGGCAGCCTACCCAGAATTAGCACAACATTTTGAGGCTATTGATAAAGGAGCTGCTGATGAACATCGTGGTTATCGGGCACGCATACATAGCGCCCATCAACCGTAAAAAATGGATAACCTTTGCTCAGCAGTAGTTCAGCCAGATACGATCCATCTTGGC
>RGUK01000797.1 GCA_010027825.1 bacterium | reverse complement strand
TAACAGAAACCTGTTGTTTAATTCATCAATGGCAGGAGCGACAGGAAGCGTGTTGCCAACGAATTGGGCCAGTGGTAGCGTTAGCGGCTTGACCTACACCATTAGCAGTGCGTCAACCGTTGCAGGCTTCCGCGCGATTGAGTGGACAGTGAAAGGCACGGCATTGTCGGATGGCGAGATATATCTTGCCTGCGAGCCGATGCAGTCGGGCAGTGTTGTAGCGCAGATTCCAAACGAATACGTTGGCAGTATGTACTGCGCAAAAGTAAGCGGCACGATTAAGGCGGGGATGGTATTGCAGGTGCTCACGCAGAACTTCGCAAATGGCGCGGTACAGGAGACGAAGACGAAGGACTTGGCGGCAGTGACAGGGCAGACGTTTGTGCGCATTGAGCCGAATAGCGTTAAGACTGACATTGACTTGGAGAACCGCGTGAATTTGCGGTTGTATCAGTCGATTGCGAGTGGTGAAGCTATTGACTTTACCATTCGTGTTGCTGCTCCGCAGATTGAGATGGGAGTGACGGCATCACCATTTATCAGCACGGTGTCAGGTGCGGTTAGTGAAGTGCGCGGGAGACCTTCTATTTTGGTTGTGCCGCAACTGACGAGGCGGAGTGGGACGAATTTATGTTTGCAGAGTGAGGCGTTTAATGTCAGTGGGACGTGGGTTCCTGCATCAGGAGGAACAGGCTCAAATCCTGCAGTAACTGCCAACGCGGTTATTTCGCCTGACGGCACGCAAAACGCAGAAACGGTTGTATTTAATCGGGGCGCAGGCAATACATCAAGTGATTTAAGTCTATTATTTCAAGCCATAACGCTTGCAGTTAGTGGTACATATACATTTAGCGTGTATGTTAAGGCGACTACTTTGGGCGATGTTGGAAAACAAATTTTTTTAAGAGCAGGCACAGGCGCAACCTTGACAGCCTATACATTAACTTCAAGTTGGGTTCGAATAACAAGAACAGAAACAAGCATTGCAAGTGGTATAAATATATTTCAAATTGGCAATCGTGGCACGTTTACAGCCGATAACAGCGTAAGCGTTGACCTTTGGGGCGCACAAGTAGAAGTC
>RGUK01000796.1 GCA_010027825.1 bacterium | reverse complement strand
AAAGTGCATCTTTTGACTTTTTGTAATTCTTATTCTTAATCGCCAACTGGTAGTTCATGTGCTTCTGTGTGCGTTCAGCGCGCCCTTTGTATGTCTGCCATCTCTCGTTAATCTGGGCAGAAATATCCTGACCTGACATACCCTCAGCAAAGCTACCAAGCGACACAAGGCTCACAGACACAAAATCACGGTTGGGAAAGAACGCCTTTCGGCTCCGCGCCGCGAACTGGTTGCAAGCCTCTGTAAGTAAAGGAATCGACTCCGTTGCACCCCATGACCGCTCTGGGTCGCCCTGATAGTCTTTCTGGTAGTAGAGTTCCGCCCAACGCTCGTGGATGTCTTCCCAGTCGGAGCGCGACTCAAGGTCAGATTCGTATTCGGCAATCACCGTCTCAGCTAGGCTACTAAGTTCATCTTCGTCTAGATGTTCGGCTAGATTAACCAACTGAGGGTGAATGGGCTTCTTTGGCATAACAATATCCTAAACGAAAAACTGAATAGGTCAACCGCCCTATACGCGATTCTCTTTAGCACCCATCTTTTTAGCTTCGCGCATCAGGCGCTTAAACTCATTCTCCTGACGATTTGCCGCTGACGTCTTAAATGGTCGTGACCGAAGGGCGTATGACACTTCGTCGTAGACGTGGTCTTCCTGATGTCCGTCAGGCCCCTTCTCAGGATTCAGTTGGTCCAATTGCAGATTTGGAACCGTCCGCCAAAAGTGAGTGCAGTCGTCCATGCAAAAGAACATCGGGTGTCCACCATCGTCAACCGCCAGCCGCGCCCTAAACTCCTGATAGTTCATCGCACGGTCTTTCACGGCCTGTTGCATAATAAACCTTCCGCCGGTGTGCTTATACATTCTCTCCTGTGGCGACGGCCCGTCCGATTGCGCCCACATCGCGCTATCCCCAACCCGGTAGTCAATCCGTGGTTCGTCCCACGCCCGCTCCATGTCTAGTATCTGTTCCGCCACCTGAAAACTCTCCATACGGCATCCTGTGTCCGGCTTCGTGTTCCAGCGTGGCTTCCAGCCGGGCTTCTCGATTTTCGTGCGGAAGATGACGGTGTTGTCGAGGTC
>RGUK01000795.1 GCA_010027825.1 bacterium | reverse complement strand
GTATTGCTGGTTCAGGTCGGCGATTTGCGTGGCTGTTTTGAGCGCGTCCTCAAAGCCGGAGCGAATCGCATCAGCGGCCTGTTCGTAGGTCTGCGGATCAATCGACTTGTCAAGCAACTGCTGGTCAAGTTCAGCGAGTTGCTGCTGCGCTGCGGAAAACGCATCGGGAGCGATCTTGAAATTCTCAAACGAGAAGGTGTCGTCGATCTCTTTTTTGACATTGGCAATTGTCCGCTCGGCATCAGCAGTCGAGAATCCAAACTGCACCGTCTCTTGGGCCGCCGCCTGTGCCTGGTCGAGGAGCGATAGCCGCTGGATCGCAGCCTTCTCGGCCTCAGCGTCACCCGCGGCTCGGGCCTCCACGATCGCCGCCTCCGCTTCGTCGATCTGCCGCGTGATCGCCAGGAGCGTCTCGGCCGCCTGGGTCGCCTCGTCTTGGGCACCGATGCCCTGTTGCTGGATGAAGGCGTCGGCGAGTTTTGCGTCGGCGGCGACTTGCGCGGCGGCAACCCGCTCGGCAGCCGCGATCTTCTCGTCGGCGGCAGCCTTGGCTTCCTCTGCGGCTTTCTTCTGCGCCGCCGCCTCTTCGCCGAGCGTGGCGATCTTCGCGTCGAACGCCGCTTTCTCCTGCTCCGCCGCACGCTTCGCCTCTTCGGCGCTCAGCGTCTCGTCCGCCTGGAGTTGGGCGATCTGTTCGAGGGCCGTCTGATAGGACAGCGCCGCCTGAAATCCGGCGTCGCCGAATTCTGCGGACGCCGTTGCGGCCCGGCCGATCTCGTCTGCGAACTGCGTAGCAGCGAGCGACGCTTCCGCGAAGTCCGCATTCGCCGTGACGGGTGCTTCAACCTCCCGCTTGATGCCGAGGAAGTTCTCGGCGATCGACAGCAGCCGGCCTACCGTGCCGCCAATCGCACCAGCGATCGTGGCGAACGTCTGCGACACGCTGCCGAAGACAGACGAGATCACACCGCCGATGCTCTCGATCGTGAACTGAATTCCGAAGAACTCCGCCCACGCAGCCAACTGCTCGCCGATGTACGTCGTCACTTGCGTGAACGCCGTGCCGATGATCGTGGCAACT
>RGUK01000794.1 GCA_010027825.1 bacterium | reverse complement strand
CCGGAGAGCCAACCCTTGCTCACAAAGCATTTGTAAAAGCATGTGAAGAGTTAAAGCCAGAAGCAATCATCCTGAACGGAGACGTGTTTGACGGCGCTCGTGTAAGCCGCCATGACCCGCTCTACAAGAACAACCCACCGAGCGTCAACGATGAAATCAACGTTTGTGTTGAGCGCTTAGGGGAAATTGAAAAGGCTAGTCACAACTCAAAGCTCTTCTGGCTCTATGGCAACCATGACACTCGGATGTGGCGCTACATTAGGATGAACGCCCCAGAGATGGAGAGCGTTCCCGGTACGGACATTTTTGATTATTTCCCCGGATGGAACAGAGCCTACGTCATGCATATAAATGAAAACACGGTTGTCAAGCATCGGTGGCACAACGGAATACATGCGGTCTACAACAATACGCTTAAGGGCGGAAGAAACATAGTAACCGGTCACTTACATCGTCTGTGCGTAACGCCTTGGGGGGATTACAATGGACGCAGGTACGGGGTAGATTCCGGCACTCTAGCCGACCCAAGTGGCGAACAATTTGCCTATCTCGAGGGTGCGCCAACACCTTGGGCAGCGGGTTTTGTGGTTCTTACATTTAATGAGGTGGGGGACCTTCTTCCCCCGGAGATCTGCGAAGTTCGTAACGATAAGGCTTATTTTAGGGGCGGGGAGGTTTTGTGAGCACGTGGCTTTTAATTTTTGTGACCGTTATTTACGTTCTCATTGCCATATCGTTTTATAGAGAGGACAATGTTGGAATGGCGATAACCTTTGGTGGTTACGCACTCGCGAACATAGGTTTAATTGTTGTCTCTACAAAGACGTTATAAATAATGCCGTTCATTAAACTTAATTTCAAGCCGGGGGTAAACAGAGACCAAACCAACTACTCAAACGAAGGTGGCTGGTATGCTTGCGACAAGATTCGGTTTCGTTCTGGTTTTCCACAAAAGCTTGGCGGCTGGCTTGAATATACCGTCCAAAGGTTTTTGGGTGTTTGCAGGCAGATGTTTGCTTGGACCACAACCTTTACCGACAACTTTGTTGCTCTGGGTACGAACGAAAAGGTTTACATCGAG
>RGUK01000793.1 GCA_010027825.1 bacterium | reverse complement strand
TCCAACCCCTACTCCAACCCCTACGCCAGTTCCTCCAACCCCTACTCCAACCCCCACGCCCTTACCTACACCTGTACCAACCCCCGTACCTGTTCCGGTTCCAACACCCGTTCCAGTCCCTGTTCCGGTTCCAACACCGGTCCCAACACCCACACCCGTACCCGTTCCAGTCCCCACACCGGTTCCGGTTCCGGTTCCTACTCCAACCCCAGTGCCGGTTCCTACGCCGGTTCCAACTCCCACACCCGTACCAGTGCCAGTCCCTACGCCGGTCCCAGTTCCTACTCCAACCCCAGTCCCAGTTCCTACGCCGGTTCCTACACCCATTCCTGTACCCGTCCCAACCCCCATTCCTGTACCAGTACCTACGCCTGTACCTACGCCTGTACCGGTCCCCGTACCTGTACCGGTCCCCGTACCTGTACCGGTTCCCGTACCTGTACCGGTCCCCGTACCTGTACCGGTTCCCGTACCTGTACCGGTTCCCGTACCTGTACCGGTTCCAGTTCCCGTACCGGTTCCCACACCCGTACCTGTACCGGTCCCCGTACCTGTACCGGTCCCCGTACCTGTACCGGTTCCCGTACCTGTACCGGTTCCTACTCCAGTTCCAGTTCCCGTACCGGTTCCCACACCTGTACCAGTTCCCACACCCATACCAGTTCCGGTTCCGGTCCCGGTTCCAACACCCGTGCCTGTACCAGTTCCTACTCCGGTCCCTGTGCCAGTTCCAGTTCCTACTCCGGTTCCTGTACCAGTTCCCGTACCGGTTCCAGTCCCTGTACCAATACCGGTTCCTGTTCCTACGCCTATACCCACCCCCATACCTACTCCGGTTCCGGTCCCGGTTCCAACACCCGTGCCTGTACCAGTTCCGGTTCCAGTACCGGTCCCAGTTCCAACACCAGTCCCTGTACCAGTTCCTCCAACCCCTACGCCCGTTCCGGTACCCGTACCTCCAACTCCCACCCCTGTACCCACACCAGTACCTCCAACGCCTACGCCCGTACCCACACCAGTACCTCCAACTCCTACGCCCGTTCCGGTCCCAACACCAGTACCCGTACCAGTTCCTCCAACCCCTACTCCAA
>RGUK01000792.1 GCA_010027825.1 bacterium | reverse complement strand
AAAAATATGCATATTTTTCACGTAATAAATCTAATTGCATCGAGATTCACATCGACGCGCTCTCCAAACGTGATATAATTATATGATACCATCGGACGTCCCATCCTTTAAGACCTTTTCTTTAAGACCTTTTTTCGCATACTACTTAAAGAAAATTAAGGCAAAATCATTTAAAGAGATAACAACTAATATATTAATGCAAAAATCCGCTGTTTTTTCCCCCGATGCTTCCCAAAATACCATCAGCTTTTCCATCGCCTCTGCAATGGTAGCCCGATGGACTCACATCAGGACCGAAGCCCTGGTTTCCAACTTCGAATTCGACGGTAGCTCGTTGAGTTTTGAAACCAACAAAACCCCCAAAGTCACCCGTGCCATAACTTGGGGTGATAATTTTGTAACAGACGGCAAATTAAAGGCTTTGTCTGCTTGGGCACAAACCGTTAAAGACTACGCATTAGCTGAAATAGAAAAAATGAATAAGGTGGTCAGAAACTACGAAAAGAAATTAAGGCTACTTCATTCATTTTCTGAAATGATGTCAGAAATAGGCACCATTGATGAAATTAATTCGAATCTGATGAACGGTTCCCCTGTTAAGCCCTATATTGACGGTGCTTATGATTTATTAGCCAAGGCTGAGGGGGGAGTCTCGCGCTTTTTAAAAGATATAAAAAATGAACAAGTCGACCCTATGGCGCAAATTTATAAGAATTCTGGGAAATTCAATGAGATAGCCCAATTATGTTCCGTCATATGTAGCGATATTGATGCCGTCTTATCCAATAAAAAATTCGATGATATGAAGGTTTTAAATCGCATTATTATAAATTTAGATGAGGTGGATACTATCATATATGATGCCGACGGCTTCGGTTTTTTAGATGTGAAAGCCTACGAAATTACTCGTCTCGTTCATAATCAAAAAATTGAAATAGAAGACTATCTTGAAGAAATGAAAGAGCTGGTGCGTACTATGGACAATTTATATATGAATTTTAAATCGACCGTCTTATCGAAAAATACTATTAAGGTTTTTTGCCGTAATATCTGGAAATTTTTGAATGAGCGGGCTGAATTCTCTGATACCGAGGAAATCGATGAG
>RGUK01000791.1 GCA_010027825.1 bacterium | reverse complement strand
CTGCACAGCAAGGAACGCGGTATTTTGTTTGATGACACGCAGGGCACCTATGTTACCAACACACAGCTGGGCCAGATGATGCAAGGAGTGAGCACCGCTATTGGCCAACCAATTGACATTGTTGGTATGGATGCATGCATGATGGCCATGATCGAAATCGGCTATCAAATCAAGGATTATGCGCGCTATCTGGTGGCTTCAGAAAACGTGGAGCCTGGTAACGGATGGAACTATGCGGGCTTTCTGGGCCACCTTTCTGTCGATTCTGCAAGCTGGACGCCGCAACGTCTTGCGTCAATGATCGTGCAGCAGTACGGTATTTTCTACCAAGGCCAAGACAACAGTATTACCATGTCAGCGCTGGATTTGAGCCAAATGGGCGCACTCAAGGACAATGTAAACCAGCTGGTCTCAGCGATTGCTGGTTGCAGCCGCGTTAATCCTACCCAAACGCGCAACTTGATATTGACCGCGCGCAATGCAGCCATTGAGTTTGATGTTACCGACTATATTGATTTGTACTCTTTCTACAATGCGTTGGCCACTCAAATTTCCAGAAAAATCATCAGACCAGCTACCAAGGGCTTGCGTCCAGGCAAGGTAAAGGTTGATACGGTCTTTTCAAATGCTGCCCAGGTGGTGCAGACGATTTTGGTTAATGGCATGCAACTGATTGACCGTGCGGTTATTGCCAACACTGCCGGTTCGGCATTCAGAACGGTGCGCGGCCTTTCCATCTACTTCCCTCGCGGTGCTGCTGATCCATCGTACAAGTACACCAAATTCGCTCAAGACACTTCATGGGATGATTTCATAGCAACCTACTAATCGCGGAATAGTTAGCCAAAAGGGGCCTATGCAGGCCCCTTTTATTTTTGAGGAAGGGGGTTGGAATGACAGTGTCACGCCATGCCTGGATAGTTCTAGCTATCGTTGCTTTCTTGAGCGTTTTTGCCGTGTGCATGAGGCCCCGGCGCCTTTTTGCTGATCCTACCACCGATCAGACGCCTAAAACTATTGCGGTAATCGGCGCCGGCCTGGGTGGGCTGACGGTCGCGTACCGGCTCCAGCAGGCGGGCTATAACGTTGATGTCTACGAAGCACGCAGG
>RGUK01000790.1 GCA_010027825.1 bacterium | reverse complement strand
GGAGTTTTAACCTCCGTTGCGTGTCAATGTGGCACCGATCGCTTAGTGGAGCTGTGCAAGCGGGAAGCAATCGATGCGGATATTTGGGTCAATTGGCAGGGCGATGAGCCATTCGTAAAGCCGCTGATGATAACTGACCTGTTGTCTTCAATTGAGCAACCCGATCAAGACGTTTGGACGCTCAAAACCCGAATCACCACCTCCTTAGATATTACCAATCGGAACATTGCAAAAATCGTTACTAGCAGCACGGGCCGACTTTTGTACACATCGCGAGCGCCCATTCCATGCGTGCGGGACGTGCAGGACCTGGCAAAGCTTGTTGCAGACGGTTTGTATTACAAGCATGTAGGCTTATACGCCTTTACCAGCGCTGCCTTGTTGGCAATTGGGGCGATGCCACCTGGCCACCTGGAAGAGAAAGAGAAACTGGAAATGATTCGCTGGCTGGAGCACGGCCTAGCTGTTACCGTTCATCCAACGGCTGTTGAAGTCTTTGGAATTGACACGCCGGAAGATCTAGCACGTGCCGAACGCTTTGTCGTCGGCGCTGTTTAATACTATTTGAAACATGTGCTGTGCTGGATAAGCGCTTATAGCCGAATATTGCCCGGGTTGGTTGACAGCAACTATGCATGGGTTAAGCTTCTTGCCCAGTCTATTACTCTGCAAATGCGACTGTTTCTAGCGTGAATAAGAGGTTTTTATGACATCAATGGCTCGATGCATGTTTGCATTTCTTCTTGCGTTTGTTGCTGCTCCTGTGGCTTGTGCGGAAGACCTGCCTTCATTTGAAAATATCAAAGTAACGGATATTCCAGACTATCACTATGTTGAGCTGACTGATGAAGCGGGCATTTTTAGCCAAACAGCCGATCAGTTGCTTGCGCGCAGCATGCAGGACTTTAAGCAATTTTATTACGCTTTTGTCCTGGATGGGGGCTTTCCGGAAAACTATGCCAACAATCTTATGCTGCCACGCGCTACATTGGATGATGAGACGCAGTACAGTTGCGTGTTTTATTTACGTTTGATTGCGCACTTGTCCGCCAGTCCCGATCACGACTCTTATTTGCTGCTCAAGAAGTTAACTAAGGTATTTTACCTGC
>RGUK01000080.1 GCA_010027825.1 bacterium | reverse complement strand
AATGGTGGAGACTGGGCCTGAACAATGGACTTTGGAGGCACTTAAATCCAAGCGTGCAAACATGGACCCCCGCTTCTGGAATGCGCAATATATGCAGCAGCCTACGGCTGACAGCGCTTCTTTTATCTCTCGTAAGTCTTGGCAAATTTGGCCTGCGGATGACCCGCCCTCATGTGACTACGTGATTCAGTCTTGGGATACGGCGCATGATACCAAGTCAACATCTGACTATAGCGCCTGTACTACGTGGGGTGTTTGGTACAACGAGGAGGATGGTAACAGCCCGAACTTAATCCTCCTTGACGCATTTAAAGACCGCATGGCGTTTCCGGAACTAAAAGAAATTGCATTGAAGCATTACAAGGAATGGAACCCTGACGCGTTTATTGTGGAAAAGAAAGCCGCAGGTGCGCCGTTGATTCAAGAACTTAGGCGCATGGGTATACCCGTTCAGGAATTTACGCCGTCTAGAGGAAACGATAAGATTGCTCGCGTTAACGCTGTGTCTGATTTATTTGCTTCTGGTAAAGTCTGGGCGCCTGACACTCGATGGGCCAGAGAAGTCATTGAAGAAGTTGCTTCGTTTCCGGTTGGTGAGCACGATGACTTTGTAGATACGACAACACAAGCGCTACTTCGGTACAGGCAGGGCGGTTTTATTTCGCTGGATAGCGACGACAGGGAAGACCGAGTGTCATTCCGGAATGCACGAAGAGCCGCATATTATTAAACCCAAGGAACACACATGGCTATCGACAAATCGCTTTACCAAACCCCCAAGGGAATCGAAGAAGCAGCCGCCGGTGATGGCGCTGAACCTATTGAAATTGAAATCGTTGACCCGGAAGAAGTAAATATCAAAGCAGGCGATATGGAAATTCATATCGAACCGGGCGAAAACGAAGATGATTTCCACGCCAACCTTGCTGAGGAAATGGATGAAAGTGCTTTGCAGTCGCTTGCTGGTGACCTTGCTGGTGATGTTAGTAACGATATTGCTTCGCGTAAAGATTGGGAAGACGCGTACCGCGAAGGTCTTACGCTGCTAGGTTTAAAGTATGAGGAGCGCACTGAGCCTTGGAGCGGAGCGTGCGGGGTGTTCCACCCGATGATTACTGAAGCTGTCGTCCGCTTCCAGAGCGAGACGATTATGGAGACGTTCCCTGCCAAGGGTCCGGTCAAGACGCAGATTGTTGGTAAGCAGACCCGCGAGAAAGAAGAAGCGGCCCAGCGCGTTGAAGAAGATATGAACTATCAGTTGACGGAGCGTATGACGGAGTTCCGTCCTGAACATGAGCGCATGCTGTGGAGCCTACCGGCTACGGGTTCGGCGTTTAAGAAAGTGTATTTCGACCCCAGCCTAGAGCGGCAAGTGTCTTTGTTTGTACCGGCTGAAGACATCATCCTGCCGTATGGGGCCACGGAACTTACCACCTGTCAGCGCGTTACGCATCGCATGCGCAAGACAAAGAACGACATCCTGAAGTTACAGGTTGCTGGGTTTTATCGGGACGTGGAGATTGGCGAGCCTACCAAGTTCAAGGATGAGATTACCCAGAAGAAGGATGAGGAGACCGGGTTCTCCGCTAACTACGATGACCGCTTCGAGCTGTATGAATGCCACGTAGACCTTGACCTGCCGGGGTTTGAAGATGAAGAAGACGGCGAGAAGACTGGCATTGCCTTGCCGTATGTGGTTACGTTCATTCGGGGCACCAACGAGATTTTGGCTATCCGCCGTAACTGGCGTGAAGACGATGACCTCAAGCTGAAGCGCCAGCACTTCGTGCACTATCAATACATCCCCGGCTTTGGTGCATATGGCTTCGGGCTGTTCCACCTCATCGGTGGCTTCGCTAAGAGTGCGACTTCCATTATGCGTCAGCTTGTTGACGCGGGGACTCTGGCTAATCTTCCGGGGGGCTTGAAGTCGCGGGGCTTGCGCATAAAGGGCGATGACACGCCTATCGCTCCGGGTGAGTTCCGTGACGTTGATGTTGGTAGTGGGGCTATCCGAGACAACATCTTGCCGCTGCCGTACAAAGAACCGTCGCAAGTTCTGTATACCCTGCTGGGCACGATTGTTGAAGAAGGCCGTCGCTTCGCTGCTACGGCGGATATGAAGGTCAGCGACATGAGTGCGCAAGCACCTGTCGGAACTACGCTGGCTATTCTGGAGCGGATGCTGAAGGTGATGTCTGCTGTGCAGGCGCGGGTGCATTACTCGTTCAAGCAGGAGCTTCGCCTCCTTTCCACCATCATCCGTGACTACACCGACGACACGTATAACTTCGAGCCAAACGAAGGGCGGGCCACCGCTAAGAAGTCGGACTACAGCCACGTTGACATTATTCCGGTGAGTGACCCCAATGCAGCGACGATGTCGCAACGGGTTGTTCAGTATCAGGCTGTGATTCAACTGGCTCAATCTGCCCCGCAGATTTATGACCTCCCCGCGCTGCACCGCCAAATGCTTGACGTTCTAGGTATTAAAGATGCAGACAAGCTGGTGCCGACTGATGATGACCAGAAGCCGCGTGACCCCGTCAGTGAAAACATGGCAATCCTCAAGGGCAAGCCGGTCAAAGCGTTCCTGTATCAAGACCATGAAGCACACATTGCAGCGCATATGGCAGCAGTGCAGGACCCGCTTATTCAACAGATGGTTGGGCAAAGCCCGATGGCTTCGCAGATTCAGGCCGCGATGTCTGCGCATATTGCAGAACACTTGGGTTTCGCTTATCGCAACAAGATTGAAGCAGCCCTTGGCGTTGACCTGCCGATGCCCGATGAAGATATGCCGCCCGAGTTGGAAGTTCAGATTTCACGCATGATTGCGCAGGCCGCACCGCAGGTACTTCAACAAAGCCAAGCTCAGGTTGCTCAGCAACAAGCCCAACAACAGGCACAAGAAACCGCCGCTGACCCCCTTGTGCAGCTTCAACAACAAGAGCTGCAGCTTAAGGCACAGGAAGTTGAGATTAAGAAAGCCAAAACACTGGCCGACATTGAAATCGACAAAGCTAAATTACAGCTTGAAGCGGCGCGTATTCAATCTGAAGAACGTAAAGCCGGTGCGCAAATGGGTATGAAAGCGCAAGAAGCAAAACAAAAAATGGAAATGGAACAACACGCAGAAGGCGTGCGCATTGGGGTAGATATTGCAAAAAACAAAGAGCAATTCAATAAACGGAGATAAGAGAGAAAATGAAAGATTATGTAAACGCAAAGCTATTCGATGAGTATTTGCGCAAAGAAATGAACAACTACGCAGACGATGTGGCAACCGGAGTCTGTGCTGATTTTTCTGCTTATAAAGAACTGTGTGGGGTGATTCGAGGCTTGGCCCTTGCAGAGCGGTTGCTACTCGACCTCGCTAAAGAGAAAGACGACGAAGATGACGAATGAAAATTCGGAAGTTGTAGTTGATGAAAACGAAGAAGCAGTAGAACCCAGCGCACGTCAACTGCCCGACCCCACTGGTTGGAAGGTTCTCTGTGCGGTTCCTTCGATTGATGAGAAGTTTGATGGCACCAGCCTGTATCGTCCGGATAGCTTGGCTAAGATGGAAGAGCATGCAACCACCATTCTTTTTGTTATGAAGATGGGGCCTGACGCATATAGGGATGACCGCAAGTTTCCTACGGGTCCTTGGTGTGCAGAGGGTGACTTCGTTTTAGTTCGTGCCTATTCGGGTACGCGTTTTAAGATTCACGGTAAAGAGTTCCGCCTGCTTAACGATGACCAGATTGAAGCCGTCGTTCAAGACCCGCGTGGAATTACCCGTGCGTGAGGAAAATTAAATGTCAGAAAATGAATTGAAGTATGAAGTTAACTCCCGTGCTGAAGAGGATTTTGAAGTAGATATTGACTCTGAAAGCGATATTGATTTAGAAGTTGTAGACGATACTCCGGAAGAAGACCGGAACCGTCGTCCTTTAGATAAAGAAATTGAGGACCCTACTGACGAAGAAATCGAACAGTATGGCGATAAGGTTAAGGGCCGTATTAAAGAACTTACTCACGCCCGGCATGATGAACGTCGTGCCAAGGAAGCAGCACAGCGCGAGAAAGAAGAAGCTCTGAAGTTTGCGCAATATGTTATTGATGAGAATAAGCGCCTCAGAGAATATGTTAATACGGGCCAAGAGACTTTCACAGAGACATTAAAGAAGCAGGCTGAAACCGAACTTGAAATGGCTCGGCGTAAGTTTAAAGAAGCTCAAGAAAGTTATGACTCTGACGAGATGCTGGCAGCGCAGGAAGCACTGGCGGAAGCCAAGATGCGCATGGAGCAATTAAAGGTTTATAAACCTACCCCTTTACAAGAAGTAGAATACCCTGTATATAGTGAGCAAACAGCCGTACAACCCCCGACGTTAGACGAACGAACTCTGCGCTGGCAGCAAAAAAACCAGTGGTTCGGCTCGCCGGGATACGAAGAGCTAACTAGTTTTGCTCTCGGGCTGCATCAGAAACTGGTGAACCAAGGGGTAGACCCCAAGCGTACACCGGATGAATATTACGAGCGAATTGACGCTCGCATGCGGGAAGTTTTTCCAGCCGTATTTGGGGAAACAGCTAAGCCTGTTCAACAGGCTAAGAAACCAGCAACTGTGGTTGCCCCTGTGGGCCGCACTGGTGTGGGTAAACGAGTTCAGCTAACTAAGACTCAAGTAGCCCTTGCCAAGAAGTTTGGCCTTAGCCCCAAGCAATATGCTGAAGCATATCTCAAAACGATGGAGAACTAAAATGACCCGCACCCCTCGCGATATTGAAACCCGCGCCACTACTACTCGTGCAGTGTATGTCCCACCTAGCACACTGCCAGTACCTACTCCGCAACCCGGCTATTCATTTCGTTGGATTGCAACTGCCATTCTTGGTCAAGCGGACCCGTCTAACGTGTCCAAGAAGATGCGAGAAGGTTGGGAACCGGTTCGAGCCGAAGACCATCCTGAACTCCAGCTTCAGGCCAGTGCTAATGGCAATGTTGAATTGGGTGGACTCATGTTGTGCAAGATGCCAACTGAACGTGTGGATGCTCGTAACGAATATTTTGAAAAGCATACGCAAGCTCAAATGGATTCTGTAGATAACAGCTTCCTGCGCAACAACGACCCCCGCATGCCTATGTTTAGTGAGAAGCGTTCTAGCACTAGCAGAGGCGGCGGATTTGGTAATGGAACTAAATAAGGAGCTATAAATGGCTTATCCAACTGTTTCTGCGGCTTACGGCTTCAAACCCGTAAACCTAATTGGCGGTCAGGTGTTTGCAGGTTCGACCCGCAACTACCCGATTGCTTACAACTACGGCACCGCGATTTACTACGGTGACTTCGTTACCATTTCTGGTGGCTTAATCATTCAAGCTACCAAGCCCGTCAGCACCACCAACACCACCGTTGGCGTGTTCTTGGGTTGCTACTACACCAACCCGACCACCAAGCAACGTCAGTTTGCTCAGTATTATCCGGGCAACGTCCTTGCTGGCGACATCACTGCAATCGTTGGTGATGACCCGGATTCGGTGTTCCAAACGGCTGTTACTGCTGGCGCATCTTCGACCACGATTGCTTCGGCTTCGCTGTTGAACCTTGGTGCAAACATGGCTGGTAACACCCTGACCGGTTCGGCTTCGACTGGCAACGGCGCTGGTGCAGTTATTGCAAGCACCTCGAATGCTTCTGGTGGTGGTTTCCGCGTTTTGGGTCTGGTTCCTGACAGCCAAACTAGCAGCTCGGCCACGACTGCTGGTAGCTCGTCTTCGACCAGCTTGGCTATTACCGGCGCTACTCCGGGCTTGGTGATTCCGATTGGTACCGACGTGTTTAACGTAATCAACGGCCAGTTGAGCTATTCGGGCACCGCCACTACTGCTGCCTCTACCGTTGCTTCTGACGGTACTGCCACCCTGTCCGTTGTTTCGGCATCGGTGACCGCTGGCACCTTGGCGCTTGTTCAAACCCCTGAAGTTCTGGTGAAACTGAACTTCGGCGCACATCGCTATTACGTCGCTTAAGGAGACTAAATCATGGCAATTTCTCGTGCCCAGCTACTCAAAGAACTCCTGCCCGGCCTTAATGCGCTGTTCGGTTTGGAGTACGCTCGCTACGGCGAGGAACATAAGGAAATCTACGAAACCGAATCTTCGGAACGTAGCTTTGAAGAAGAAACCAAGCTGTCGGGCTTCAGCGCAGCACCGGTCAAGAACGAAGGTAGTGCAATTCGTTACGACAACGCGCAAGAAGCTTGGACTGCACGCTACAACCACGAAACCATCGCTTTGGGTTTCTCGCTGACTGAAGAAGCTGTTGAGGACAACCTCTACGACTCGCTGTCGGCTCGTTACACCAAGGCTCTGGCCCGTGGTATGGCTTACACCAAGCAAGTCAAGGCCGCTAACGTTCTGAACAACGGCTTCAACTCGGGTTATGTTGGTGGCGACGGCGTCTCGCTGTTCTCGACCGCTCACCCGTTGATTTCTGGTGGCACCAATAGCAACACCCCGGCAACCGCCGCTGACCTGAACGAAACCTCGTTGGAAAACGCCGTGATTCAAATCGCTGCGTGGACTGATGAACGTGGTCTGCTGATTGCCGCCAAGCCGCGCAAGCTGATTGTTCCGCCTGCTCTGATGTTCGTTGCAACCCGTCTGCTTGAAACCGAACTGCGTGTTTCGACTGCCGA
>RGUK01000789.1 GCA_010027825.1 bacterium | reverse complement strand
GCGAGACCACGATTATTCGTAATGGATATTTGCCTCAAAGAACGATCCAGAGCGGCATTGGTGACGTGAAGGTGCAGCAGCCTCGCTGCCGCAACAAAACGAAGGATCAGTCTGTTGCTAAATTTTCGAGCAGGATCTTGCCTCCCTATCTTCGTAGGACAAGAAGTATTGAGGACGTCATCCCGTGGCTTTACCTCAAAGGTGTTTCCACGGGTGACTTCCAGGAGGCTTTGGCAGCGCTTCTAGGCGATGAAGCGTCGGGCTTATCCTCTACGACAATCACTCGCCTAAAGAGTGTTTGGAAGAATGAATATGATGACTGGCAGCGCAGATCTCTGAAGGATCGGCGTTACGTTTATATTTGGGCTGACGGCGTTTATTTTAACGTTCGCCTCGGCGAAGATGATCGCAACTGTATTCTGGTGATTATGGGGACAACAGCAGATGGGGAAAAAGAACTCCTTGCCGTCATGGAGGGTTACCGTGAGAGCGAGCTGACATGGACGGAAATTCTTCTTGATCTTAAAAGTCGCGGTCTCACCATTGATCCCTCACTTGCCATTGCTGACGGTGCACTTGGTTTCTGGGCCGCACTTCCCAAGGTGTTTCCAAGTACACGAACACAGCGGTGCTGGGTGCATAAAACAGCGAATGTTCTCGATAAACTCCCAAAATCGACGCAACCCCGAGCCAAGAAGATGCTTCATGAAATTTACAATTCCCCAAGGAAGGCGGAGGCCGAGCGCGTGTTTGATCACTTCATTGAGACATATGAAGCAAAACACCCCAAAGCTGTGAAATGCCTGGTCAAGGATCGCGAAAACTTGCTGACATTTTACGACTTCCCAGCAGAGCATTGGCCTCACATCAGGACGACAAACCCAATAGAATCAAGACTTCGTGGATATGAGCGACTAGCAGATGTGATCGATATAAAGTGGAAATTTGTGGATGGGGAACGAACGAAAGCTGAGGCCGCTTGATCAGCTCAAACACAACATTTGACAATATCTCATCTAGTGGTCTTGAATACAAGTAACTCGGTGATCTGGCAGTCTGGATCTATTGTAACGGGCTGCTACTAAATAACCTTGTTTTTAAATAAATAA
>RGUK01000788.1 GCA_010027825.1 bacterium | reverse complement strand
AGGTGAATACCTGCATGAGGCGCTCAACCGCGTCGGGCGTGAGCTGAGAAGCTGCGCCCTGCAATTCGTGCATTACCTTTGTCGCGCCAATTTTCTCTAATTTATCGATAATTCTCAACACTTCTGCTTCCTGCTCAGCGGTAACGCCGGCATTTTTTAGAAGGGTTTTTGCAATAGCAATGTGATTGACGTGGAATGCAAAAGAACCGACCTCGAGTGTCGCCAGCGCCTGCGCAATGGCTAATAGGCACTCAACATCTGCACTCAAGTCCAACTGCCGACCGATAATATCAACATCTGCCTGGTGAAAGCCCCTAAAACGACCGGCCTGGGCAGTTTCGCCACGAAACACCCAGCCAATGTCGTAGCGTTTGTACGGCAGCGTCATTTCGTTGGCGTATTGCGCCACCCAAATCGCCAGCGGGACGGTCCGGTCAAACGGGAGGCCTATGTCGGTGCCAACTACTGAGGGGCGCCCGTCTGCCGCCAGGGTACCGGCCTCATCCAAACGTGACAGGGAGTAAATTTGCTTGCCAATACCTCCCTTGAAGTGCAGGTTATCGCGCAATTCAACGGGGCGCGGGATGAGAGGCGTAAAGCCATATAACTGGAATGCATGCGCAATCCGTGCCAGCCACTGAGCATAGGCGTAGTGCTGCGCCTCGCTGAAGTTGGTAAAACCACTAATGGGACCAATAACCGGCTTGGGTTTGTACGTCTTCATAATGACCTTCGGACTAGGGAAAATGCGCGGCACACCGCCTGCCCCGCTTGGCAGGGCCTAGCATACCGCAGAGAGGGGCATTTGCAAAGGGTTGTGGAAGAAGATACGATGGTTCAGTTGGGGGGACAGAGCGGATGAGCGCGCTATCATTCGAGTCCTAGGATTTATATTCATAGAGCTAACAAGCTTCTGCTTGTTACAAGGCGAGGACGCCAAACATGAAAATGGGCGGAACAGTTTATGGTATGGGACTCCTATGCATAATGGCAGATTGCTGCAAGAAGCACGATCGCATGCATAGAAAATGGCACGCGTCGCAACATCGTAAGCCCCTACAGGGGCTTGAAGCAGAGATGTACGAGGCGTTTGTGAAAGAGCCAGTGGAC
>RGUK01000787.1 GCA_010027825.1 bacterium | reverse complement strand
AACATCTGGCGTAGATTTAATTTCTGCTGCCATAGACTTTGCTTCTTCTATTAGTGAAACAGTTAGCGGTATTGATTCTGTTTCTTCCGTAGCTAATGTTAGTTCAGTAATAGCAGAAACAGCAAGTGGGGTTGATTCACAGCTTGGCGGCATACTGTATGCCATAACAGTACCAGAAACGGCGAGCGGTAATGATGCTCAATCAGCAAGCGTAACGTTTAATTCTTCAGTTAATGAAAATTCTATTGGTGAAGATTCAACATTTTCTAATGTTGTGTTTGTTGGAAAATTGATTCTGTATCTTCACTTGCAGACCTTGTATCTTCTATAAGTGAATTAGCCAGCGGCGTTGACGTAATTTCTTCTGTATTTGTTGTGAACTCTTCTATTGAAGAAGCAGCATCTATTGAAAATTTAATATCTGCGGCAGTCAACCTTGCAGCAAACATTCAAGAATATAGTAGTGCGCTTGATGAACAATCGGCAAGCGTGGTATTTGTTTCTTTAACTTCTGAAACCGCCTCAGCAGTTGATGCGGTATCATCGCTTGCAGTTCTTAACTCCCTAACGGCGGAAACAGCGGCGGCGCTAGATGCCACATCATCAATCGTATCTATTAATTCTTCAATTGCTGAAACGGCAAGTGGTGTTGATTTAATTTCAGCATTACTTATTTTGCCAGCAAGCGTTGAAGAAAATTCTTCTATTGCAGATTTAGTGTCTGCTGCTGCCAATTTTGCTACATCAATTCAAGAGGACAGTAGTGCGGTTGATTCCGTTTCTTCATTACCAATATACGCTTGTATAGTTAATGAAGCGGGTAGTGGTGTAGAGCTTGTATCGGCTTTAGCAATATTTAATTCAACTGCCAATGAAACTGCATCTGGTTTGGATAGTGCAAGTTCACTTGTTGGAATTAATGTTGACGCCTATGAAGCTGCATCTATAGTTGATTCAATCAACAGTAGTGTTTCTTTTGGTTCTTTAATCAATGAATTTGTATCGGGAATTGATGAAACTTCAAGCCAAGCAATTTATGTAGTTAATATTGCAGAAACATCTTCTGGCATTGAAATAACATCTGCCGGACTGGTATTTTTTAGCAATTCC
>RGUK01000786.1 GCA_010027825.1 bacterium | reverse complement strand
GGCTCAACGTGGACTACGTTCGCAGACGAGCCATCGACGGCAACCAGCGCGACTGTCACAGGGCTGACCAACGGCACCGCGTATGTGTTCCGCGTGGCGGCGGTTAACGCGGTTGGACCAGGCGCGTACACGGCGGCGAGTAGTAGTGTGACGCCGAGTGCGGCGCCAACGCTGACTAAACTTACTAACGGCACGAATGGATCATTCACCGGAAACGGCACTGCGGCCGATCCGTTCGTCGCGGCAACCTATCAGGGCGGTTCTATGGGTGCTGTTAGATTTACGGTCAGTCAAGCCGCAACGCTGCGGATTCTTTACAACAGCGATTCGGAGGATTTGCCTGCCTTCGAGATTTACAACGACGCTGGTGGCAACAGCCTTGTGTCCGGAGATGCTGGCACGAACATATCGAAAACATATGCCATGTCCGCAAATCAGATTGTCAGAATTGTGGCGAATTACGGCGCTCTTCAAAATCTGAGAGTGTGGGCAACGTGATGAGACACCTCATCGAATTCATGATCTGCTCTGCCATCGGAGGCTATTGCCTCTTGCGGTGCATCGCCGTGATGCCCGGCGTGATGGACGAGGTGCAAGCGTTGTTCGGGGCGATGCTGGGGCGATACCGGGACATTGAGGCGGCGATCGAAGACGCGGAGTGACGCTCTTCACCTTAGAGAGCGTCGGAAAAGGCATTGCGCAGCCTTGCGTGTCCGGTAAAATGCTTCCACGAAAGGAAGGTGCAGCATGGACATTGAGCAGTTCAAACTGTTGCTTGAGGCCATCAACAGCGCAGGCGAAGGTGCCAAGGAGTTTGGCTTGTGGTGGCTGGCCTGCCGCACAATTCCGGCTGTGCTGTGGTTCGTTTTTGGAATCTCTTTGCTGTTCGTCATTTCTCGCCGGATTCACGAGGCAGTAGTAACGTGGTCTGCCGCGTATGCGATTGGACGCGAGTTCGGGCACGCGCCGTTTGCTTGGGATGAATTCGACACGAACGCCGTTGTCACAAAGATTCGCAATCTGAAGTCCTGCGTAAAGAATTCGTGACTCTCTTGCACCAGAGTGGCGACTGTTACGGCACCTATGCCGAAAGAAAAACGGGCATAGGGT
>RGUK01000785.1 GCA_010027825.1 bacterium | reverse complement strand
TAAGCTGTTATCTGTATCCGGTAGCAAACTAGTGTTGATCGCCACGCTGGCCAGATTCGAGAGTGCAGTATTTGCGCCTGATGATATGGTCGACCACGAGAGAACCCCGGATCCATTCGTCGTCAAGACCTGGCCATTACTACCTGCCGATGTCGGCAAGGTGAAGGTCAGAGCTGACCCGGCGGCCCCGGCTTGCAATGTCGTCGAATTAGCGGATCCGCTATTATACAGGACTATCTGACCAGTGACGCTTGAAACCAAGCCGACATCAAGACTTGTGCCGAAATATCCTGTTCGCGCCTTCGCTGCTGATGTGCCGATGTCCTGCCCATTGTTGGCATTGTATGGCCGCCAATGCAGATCGGTCGACAATCCCCATCCGTTGGTATTATTGGCGTATAGCACGAACGGATCGTTGGTCGTAGTCCCAACGATACCACGGTCAGGCGCTCCGGCCAGGGAGCCAAGTCGCACCGTAATCGTATTGGTCGTGTCGGTCACATAGATTGCCGGATTAGCTCCGGCACGTGTCACCGTCAGCGCTTTGGCTGAATCATCCCAGGTGAAATTACTGCTGCTCGTGACACCGCCGCCAGATGCGCCAAAGGCTACCTGAGTCGCGGTCAAAGCAACGGCGCTATCAAGTCGCACCTCGGCAACGCCATCGGCTTTCCAGTACAGGCCTGTCACGCCGGTTGCGTCTTTGGCATACAGGAAGCCGGTATTGCTTGGCGCTGTGCCCGGTGCGGTCTGCTCCTCAAAGGCCCAGTATCCGGAGAGCTTCTGGTACCCGTGATGGGTGTGCGTATACTGCTGAGTGCCGGTCAGGCGCGTCCCGGTGATGGCTGGCCAGGTTGCGGCCGCTGCGCCATTGGTATCATAGAAGCTCGTGAACTCACGATGGCCGACCTGCATGAACGGCAAGCCGTCCGAGTGTACGGCGTACCCGCTCGTATATGTTGCACCCTGAGATTGGATACTGGAGAGCGCGTCGAAGATCCCGGCCTGATCCGATGTGACGTAATCCATCTTGATCGGCGTGACCGTCCCTGTAGCAGGTGCGATCAGCTGCGATCCGATAAAGTTAGCAAAGCTGCCTGACTTGCATCT
>RGUK01000784.1 GCA_010027825.1 bacterium | reverse complement strand
GGCAATCAAGACTCGCAAAGAAACCTACGTTCTCTGCCACACCGAGACTGGAAAGTTTGTTCAGGTGGGTAGAAATTGCCTCTCTGACTTCTTGGGTGGTGTTGACCCCAAGGACGTGTTGGCTGCTATGGAGGCTATTCTCGAGGCCTGCTCGATGGAGTTCGATGGCAATGGTGGCGGTGGTGGCACTCATCTGTTTTCTACGATGGAGTTCTTGGCCGCCGCCGCAATGTTCGTTCGTACCGAGGGCTGGATGTCCAAGGGCAAAGCCTACGAGAACGCTACCCCCGAGCTGGCGACCGCCGAACGTGCCTCCTTCTATATGACTCCTCCCCCCAAGGGCTCGCAGGCTCGCATGGGCTGGGAAGCTTGGCGCAAGGAGTGCCCCGTGACTGATGCAGACAAGCAAACTGCCGAACAAGCCTTTGAAACAATTAAAGAAACCCTCGGCAACAAGGAAGTTCTTGGCGATTACGAGCACAACCTGATGGTTGTTATTGGCCAACCCACCGTTCACCCCAAGACCACCGGAATCTTGGCTTCGGCAATTTCTTTTTACAATAAGGAGTTGGGCCGTCGCGTTGAGGCTGAGAAGAAGAAAGACAGCAAGCACTTTGGCGTGGTTGGGGGAAAAGTCTCTGGTGTGCAAGTTACCTTGGTTCGTGAGCTCACCACTGAAGGCCAGTATGGCACCACCTTCATCTATAAGTTCTTGACTGATGAAGGGAATTCTTGCACTTGGTTTGCCAGCAAAAACAATGACTTGCAGGTTGGCCAAAAATACTCCCTTAATGGCGTGGTGAAGGCCCACAACGAATTCAAGGGTGTCAAAGATACTGTCCTGACCCGCTGCAAACTCTCCGATGTTTAATTAATAGAGGGGGGGGGCTTGACGCCCCCCTTTTCTTTTGATACTATCTTTTTATATCAAGGAGAAACCGCAATGAATTCTGAAAACAAAGTTACGATGGAGCTAACCCAGAAAGAAGTTGAACTCATTCAGAAGGTTCGCCAGTACGAGCAGACGCGAACGAGCTCCCTAGACGATAATTGGTATCCGGCTTGTGGTGGCACCGAACAGGTTTTTCGTAGTCGTTCTGGTCGTCGCCT
>RGUK01000783.1 GCA_010027825.1 bacterium | reverse complement strand
CTAATTTATTTGGTCTTGGTACAACATCCCCACAACGTAGATTACATATAGATGCAAGTGGCTCATCAAATACTGATATCCCCCTAATACTAACCTCAGTTGATACAAATAATAGAGTAGGAATACAATTCGCATCATCCAGTATAGCAAGTGGTAGAACAGGTAGATTATTTCATAGAGTTCAGTCTCCAACAGTAGAATGGATATTAGGGGCAAATGCTGGAGAAAGTGCACAATGGCAATTTTTACCAGGACAAGATGATACTAGGTATATGGTGAATATATTAGCACCTCGTAATGGTGGAACAGCAAGAATACATACCGGAACAAGTCAAAGTTTATTTGCATTAAGTGCAGGAACTGCTGCCGATCACTTAGTAATTAGTTCAAGTGGAGACGTGGGTATAGGAACTACAACACCCAGTTTTAAACTGGATGTAAATGGTAGTTTTAGGAATAATGGGTTTTGGACTAATAGTAGTGGTATTTCTAATTGGGGTGTTAGTTCAGGCCCAATAGCATGCAACCGGAACTCAAGGACAATTGGTAATTAGTTCAAGTGGTAGAGTTGGTGTAGGAACTGAAACTCCACAAAGATTATTTGATGTATTTAATTCAAGTACAGGCATAGCTGCAAGTTTTGGAGGAACATTTTCCAATAATGATTTTTCAGGAATATCATTTGGTTATGTAGAACAAGCCAATACTTTGTATAGAAAATCTGCACTTGTTTTTGAACGCACTGAAACTCATGGTGGGGGTACAAACGCAAGTGGTAAAATACACTTTTTATTAAATAATAATAGTTCTACATCCGCAACCGCACTTACAGATGCAGTTGTAACAATTGACTCAGTAGGAACAACGGTAGGTTCTGCAAGAATGGGAATTGGAACAAGATTTCCAACCGCATCATTACATATAAGTGGAACTGTTGCAACCAATAATTTAATGCGAGTACAAAGTACTACCGGTGCAGAGTATTTCTTTATAAGTGCAAGTGGAAATATAGGTATAGGCACAGCAACACCAACAAACACCCTAAATGTAAATGGAACTACTTTTTTACAAGGAGGACAGACAACTGTAAGAGGCAGTGGTGCAACCTCC
>RGUK01000782.1 GCA_010027825.1 bacterium | reverse complement strand
TCCGGGGTTTGGGCTGTTGATAGTAACCGTCTGATAATACTTTCATCTTTTGGTGAAACGGAAATCTTTCGGAATCATTGTTGCACAGGTCGAAATGTGTGGTATAGTGCCTGCACACCAACCGCCCCCATCCTCTAACCCAGTCAAACAGCCCCGGCTTCGCAGGAGCCAGCCCCGGACTAAACCTCCGGGGTTTGGGCTGTTGATAGTTGCCGTCCGGTAACATTTTCAAGTTTTCTTGAAACAGAAATATTCCGGAATGTGCTTGACAGGGGCCGGAACTGTGGTATGATGCGGCCATGAACCTCACCACCGACATCATCCGCTACGAGGACGGCGACCTGACGCACGAAGAAACCGTTGCCCTGTTTCAGGAACTGGTCAGCACGGGCATGATCGACCACCTGCAAGGGTCGTACCACCGCATGGCCCTGATCCTGATCGAGTCCGGCGAAATCGCACCCTTCTGAAAGGAACACCCCATGATCGTCCACATCTGCATTCATGTGCCTGACCTTGCCCCTAACGGCCCCAAAGCCGTGACCGTGACCGACAAGATTGAAGCCGAACTGGCCCCCAAACTCCACTTCCTGACCAGTCTGTACGGCAACGGCAGCGACTGGTGGATGGATGTGGAGAACGGCGAAACCCGGTATATGCCGGAAAATGTTTCAGAATTGTCTTGACACCGCACCCCGAACCCGATAGAATGCACCCCATGACGACCAACACCTACAACGGATACACGAATCGTGCCACTTGGAACTGCGCCCTGTGGCTGACCAATGACGAAGGCATCTACCGCCTGATGGTGGAAACCTTCCGTGAGGAGCAGGCGAACCCCGAGTCTGTTCGGTTCTTCTGCAACCTGCTGTGGCCGGAATGTGAAACCCCTGACGGTGACGAACTGGCTGATGTGAACTGGCCGGAAGTCGTGACGGTGGTTCAGGAGTGCTGCTGCTGATCTAACAAAGCCTGTGCCACGGGCTAAAGTGGCCGGGTTGGCCGTTTGCCTGCACCAAAAACGGCCCAGTTTGCCCGTCTTGAATACTGGCAAAGGTTTGGAATCACCTACTTAAGGACTTCCCGCTTTCCTGCTTGAGTGTTATC
>RGUK01000781.1 GCA_010027825.1 bacterium | reverse complement strand
GGTGAATATAAGTTGCCCGATGAATGGAATAACTACGTTCCCAAGTGTGAAGCCGTAGTCCCTTATAAGGGCGGATACTATTTGAACAAACAGAAGGCGAACTAATGGAAAACAAAATCTTAGGAAACAATGTTTCTCTAACCAAATACGAAAAGGCGCTTGCTGTATTCTTGGTGTATTTCTATATAGCAGTTGCCTTGTTTATTATAATTATGCTGCCGATTGCTGTTTGCGTTCAACTGGTAAGGTGGGTAATGTAAATGAAAAAGTATTCAGATGGTGTAGAGCGCAAGAACTTGGGTCAAATCTCGGAATATCTTGGGTATGATAGGGTGTATTTCTACCAGCTGGTCAAGCGTGGTCGGTGGCCTTCGCTGTTGGAGGGGGAAGGCCCTTGGAGTCTTGATGAAGTGGAAGAAGCCGCTGCCAAGCATCTTGCAAGCGAGATTAGTGCCAATAGCTGGTATGGGCAGGCGCTCACGCTTCTCCCCCTTGCACTTGAATATGCTGGCGACACACTGGCAGCTAAACACCTAAAAGAGAGCAGTGTGTTTATCAATTTAAAACAAAAGAGGAAGGGAAAATAAAATGCCTAAATTTCTTATAAAGTGGGAAGCTAGAGGTATTTTTGGTAGTGAAGTTATTAAAGCCGAAAATCTTGAAGACGCAATGAATGCCGCTTATGCTGCCGCCAAAGATGATTTTGAGATGTCAATAGATTACGAAGCAATGATTGTTGCTGAGGCTGTTCGGGAAGGTGAAATAAGCGAGGAGGAAGCCAATGACTAAACATATAGACAAATCCCCACCAGTTGAGGACGGGGGTTCTAAAGTCCACCCTAACGAGCAGCGGATTGTGTGGGATATGTATTTCTCGTCGTCAATGTCTGGCCTACTCAGTAATCGTGAAATGAATAATGTTGACGTGAGGTCAGTTGCGTCTCTTGCCGATGCAATGTGGGCTGTGCGTTGTGAACGGTTTAAATAGGAGGATATGAATATGACGAGCAAAGAAGCCAAAGACTTACTTTTTGATATATACCCTTATGTTGCGCAATGGCGAACAAGCGATATAAGCCACACTGAGTATCAGGAGGGCGTAGGTAAGAT
>RGUK01000780.1 GCA_010027825.1 bacterium | reverse complement strand
TTGCCAATTACCAGCGTTGCTTGGCTGGCGCGGGGAGTTGCGGGATGCATTCCCTGGAGAGCTTGAGTATAAAGAGCTTCGTCTAGCTGCGCCTCTTTGGCCGCTTTATCCAATAACAATCGTAGTTCCTGCGCTTCGTCCGATTCCTGATTGTCCAGCGCTTCAGCAAGCGATTTCAGGCTCCCGTATGTTGCTTGATCGAGTTGTACAGGAGGGTGGGTATCTCCCGTGGATCGCACGGTTGAGCTTGCGCTCACTGCTGAACCATACAGTAAAACTGCAGGTAGGATAAGGTAGGTTAGCATATTTGCCCCCTTGAAGATGTGCACTACAATCATTTTTGATGAACAAGCCTAGAAAAGGTTGCCAGGCCAGATCAATTATTTGAGGATCTTAAGGGGACGGGCGCTGCCAAGAGGCAAGCCTTTCTGATAGGGAAGTAGCTTTGGGCTTTTTAATAAGAAAAGGGGGGCGCATATTGCGCCCCCCTTGGAAGTGTGCTTAGCTTAGAGCGGCCGCTTGCGGGAGGCCGCTCCAATTCTTTATTTTCCTCTCGTGGTAGCAATGCTTCTGAAGGCTTTGATTTCTTGACGCAATTCAGCCAGCTCCTGTTCAAAGTTGTTCAAGCGTGCTTCATAGAGCTGATGTTGCTCATCCAAGCCGCGGACTTGCTCAGCCATGCTGTTAAGTGATTGTTCGTGGCGTTGATACTCGTTGACCAATAACGGTGTCAATTGGTGATAGTTGATCTTGTGCGGCAGGTCGCCCTTTAGCCCAACCACTTCTGGGAAGACCTCTTGGACTTCTTCAGCAATCAAGCCAAACGTCACTTTCTTTTGATCATCATTCTTGTAGGTGAAGCTTACCGGACGCAGTTTCATCAGGTCAGCAGATCTGTTGCCAACATCCTTCACGTCGTTCTTATAACGAAGGGAAGAAATGTATGGATCCGTGGTATAGCCAACAGCGCCAGTGCCGGTGTCATACGTTAGGACGTCACTCAAGCCGAGAGTATTGAGACCTGGTAGGGTAAGGCCTCCCGTGATGGTAGCACCGCCAGCAGAAACGGTTAGGCCGTTGCCAATGGTGGTTGCCTGTGCATACAGAGGA
>RGUK01000079.1 GCA_010027825.1 bacterium | reverse complement strand
GGCGAGCAACCCTACTACAACATTGCCTTGCAAGAAGTAGTGGTGAATCCGGTTACGCATGAACCAATATTTGAAATGCCCGGGTCTGCCACCCTGCGTGATAGCTCCGGAGCGAGCGTGGATGAATTCGGTCCTATTGTGGTACCAGATGGCAAATATTGGGTAATGGGCGACAGCCGAAAGAACAGCGCCGACAGCCGGATGTGGCTTTTCCTCGATAAAGAGCTGATTGCAGGGCGTGCGAGTTTTATCATGTATTCACTGGACAGTGAAGAACATTGGTGGGGTTTTGACTTGCTTAAGCATCCTATCGAATTTTGGACGCGGATTGTTCGTTGGAACCGCATCATCAAGCCGTTTAAAAAGGTTGAAATAGCATAAATTACGCGGGGTGCTAGATGAAAACCTTGCAGGAAAAAATTCTTGCGCTGCAGGCGCTATACAGAACGCGACGTCTTTATTTTAAGCAAAGCATCGATTCGATGCAGGGCATTACCCCCTGGGGGACTAGGCGTTTGCGTGGTCGGGGATTGGCGCTTCTTGGTGAGGCTGAACAGTTGATGCAAGAGCTTGAACAAGGCATGGTCACGACCGCTGAAGGGTCGGTAACGGTGCCCCTTCGCAAGCGGTATCACCGCTTCAAAAAAGTGTACGCCCTTTTGCATGAATTTACTAAACCGTGGTGGCGTCAGTGGGCCGAGGCCATAGGGATTGCGCTCTTGTTGGCTGTTGTCCTGCGCAACTTCATTTTCGGGCTTTACCACGTGCCGACAGGCTCTGCAGAGCCAACGATCTTGGTTGGTGATCGCATCTGGGGCAACAAATTAGCCTACTATTACGATTCAATTAACCGCGGCGACTTGGTCATTTTTGACGACCCTCTGTTCCCGGTTGATAAGTCCCATAAAGTCCGTCAGTTATGGCAGCGGTACATCGGCATTCCGGTTCCCGCCTTGGGATTGGGTGCTGGACCAACTAATTGGGTGAAGCGGGTTATAGCGGTGCCTGGAGACACCATAGAAGGGCGTCTTGAGCAGGGCAAAACAACTGTTTACCTGAACGGTAAGAAGTTAGAGGAGCCCTACGTCAACCCTTATCCGCTTATTCATGTGCGCAAAGAGCGTGGATTTTTCCCTGTTCAAAATATTGGGCCTTTGTTAATTCCCGATTTCCTGCGACAGGAAAAATGCCACCGGCGCTACACCTATGACCCAGCGGTGTCGCTCGAGCAGCAGCCGTTTTACAAATTGAAGCCCGAGGAAATAATAGCTAATCCGCTTACTGGTCAACCAATTCTAGACCACCCATTTACGCCTACCTTGCGCGATAGCTACGGGGCTATTGCCGATCAGTTTGGGCCAATCATCGTCCCGGAGGGCAAGTACTGGGTGATGGGCGACAGCCGCAAAAATAGCGCGGATAGTAGGATTTGGCTGTTCCTTGATAAAAGCCTGATCCATGGCCGTGCTAGCTTCATCATTTATTCCCTGGACAGCGAAGAGGCGTTTTGGGCGTTTGATTTGATTAAGCATCCGCTTGAATTCTGGACCAAAATTGTGCGCTGGGGGCGTACCTTCAGCGGGTTCAAATCAGCTACTGTTGAGCAGCAAATTATTGGAAAGCAACCATGAAGAAAAACTACTACATTACCACGCCAATTTATTATCCAAATGCTCAACCGCATCTTGGAACGCTTTATTCTACCCTCCTTGCCGATATTTCTGCGCGCTGGCAGCGCTTAATGGGCCGCCAGACGTTTTTTTTGACTGGAACGGATGAGCATGGTCAGAAAATCCAAGAAAAGGCCGAAGCTGCCGGGATGCCGCCAAAAGCGTTTGTTGATTCAATTGTGCCGGCTTATAAAGACTTGTGGAAGCTGTACGGCATCGCCTATGACCGCTTCATTCGCACAACTGATGCTGACCATGAACATGGCGTAGAGCAGTGGATCAAACTGCTGCTGGAAAAGGGCGACATCTACAAAGCTAGCTACGAAGGTTGGTACTGCGTGCCATGTGAGACGTTTGTAAATGTTGGCAGTGAACCGCTCAAGAATACTGACGGGCACTTTATCTGTCCAAACTGCAAGCGCGGCCTCAAGCAATTGGCTGAGGAGAGCTACTTCTTTCGCTTGTCAGCCTACCAAGACCGGTTGTTAGCTTTCTATGAAACAAATCCTGACTTCATAACCCCTAAAGAGCGGCTCCAAGAGGTTATATCGTTTGTGAAGGCTGGCCTGAAAGATTTGAGCCTCTCTCGCAAGACAGTAAGCTGGGGGATCCCTTTTCCTGGTGATCCATCACACACGGTTTATGTGTGGGCAGATGCTTTGAACAACTACCTGACAGGGGTTGGTTATGGCAGCGCGGAGGCAAAAGCGATCGCATTGCTGAAAGACTGCTGGCCTGCTGATGCTCACGTGATGGCTAAGGATATTGTGCGGTTCCACGCGGTTTATTGGCCGGCGTTTCTGATGGCTATTGATTTGCCAACCCCCAAGAAATTGGTGGTGCACGGCTACATTCTTGCCGGCGATGCAAAGATGTCAAAGTCCCTTGGCAACGCGCTTGACCCTGCCAAGTTAGCATCTTGGTACGGCACTGAGCAAATCCGTTACTATCTGGCCCGCCAGATGGCTATCACTCATGATGGCACGTTTGACTTGAAAGATTTGGAAGATCGTTTGACCGCTGACCTTGCTAACAGTTTGGGCAACTTGCTTAACCGGATTACCACGCTTGCAGCAAATAATGATTACACGGCCGTTGCCGCCCCTGCTTCCTTGGAGCCTGCGTCAGAAGCGCTTAAACTGCGTACTGCCGAGGGCTACCGCTGCGTGGCTGAAGAGATGGACAAATACTATTTCCATACTGCCTTGGCGGAAGTGTGGAAGCTGATTGCTGCCATCAACGCCTATGTCCATGAGCAGCAACCGTGGAAGCTTGCTAAGAGCAATCGAGCGCTTTTTGAAGAAGTTATTGCGTGCGCCTGCAACGCGCTCTATGTCGTGGGGCTTTTGCTGTGGCCTGTTATGCCTAACAAAATGGAAGAGCTGCTTGCCTGCCTAGGCGTAAACATTGCGTGGGGAAGCGATTACGATGCTCTGCTACGCGCGAATAGTTGGAATCACACCTTCACTTTGACCAAAACAGAGAAAGTACTTTTCATGCGTCCAGAATCACATTTGCACGAACTTGCAGCCCCCCAAGCGGCTGAGCCACCAAAGGCAGCGCCGGCACAAGAAAATAGCAATGAAATTAGCATCGATGATGTTGCCAAGGTCCAGTTGGTGGTTGGTACTATTACCGAATGCACCTCTGTACCAAATTCAGATAAATTGCTTTGCCTCAAGGTAGATGCTGGCGAGTATGGCCAGCGCCAGATCCTTTCTGGCGTTGCCAAGGACCTCAAGCCAGAAGAGCTGGTAGGTCGCCAGGGGGTTTTCATCGCCAACCTCAAACCTCGTAAAATGGCAGGCATGTTGTCAGAGGGTATGATGCTGTATGCCTATGATAAAGATGGCAAAAACAAACTTGCCACGGTTGATGGAGCAGCCAACGGGCAGCGGGTGAAGTAAGAAGAGCGTATTGATTGGCTGGAGATTTTTAAACAACTTTCGTCAGGTTCCCCGCGATGACCACTGGCTTCATTGCGATTATTTCCGTTTTGTAATAAGGCATATCGGGAATAGGGTTCAGGAGAAAGATTTTTTGGTTTAGGATGTGCGCAAAGCCCATTTCTAGGAAGGTGTTGCCACCGATGTAGTTCTGTATGCCGTGCTTATCATAGTTGGCGACCAGAATTGCATCAGCACCTTGCATCATGTTCCAAAATTCTTTGATTGCATCCTGCTCATTTTTCTGGCGGATCTTGATTTCTTCTTTCTCTTCGTCCGTCTTGCCCACAAAGGGAGCGGCCAAATCCGATACGAACGCCTCATGTCCTTGTGCGACCAGGGCGTCACGCAATGCTATCATCTTTTCCGTGTGTTGCATGCTTCCTACAACGCCAATTTTCATTGTTTATTCCTCATGTGACGCAGATGATCCTGCCCTGAAAATCAGAGCCTAGCCTAGCGACTGGACGATGTCAAAATCCATCTTACAACGGTTTTGGCAACTGCTGCAGGAGTAAGCTCATCAACTGATACCACCTGATGCAGCGGCTTTGCCAGGACCTGGCTCTTCAAGTGTTCAGCCCACCCCAAATTGTCGTGGATTAGTGCCTCAGACCAACCACGGCTCTGTAGGCGACTGCTAATGAGTGCGGGGGAAGCCGACAGCAAGCAAAAGTGCGTGGATAAGCTGGCAGGGCAAATAACTTCATTGGGAGCAATGACGCCGCACACAACGGTACTTTTGCCTTGCTGGGCATTGGCTTCAGCCTGTTTTACCCAAGCTGCGGTTCGCTTCTGGCGCCATGCGGCATCGGCATTTGCTGGAACGCCGCCTTCGTCAAAATCATGGACTGCAAAGCGTGCAGCAGACAAGCGCTGCTTGAGCTCTTCAACCAGGGTGCTTTTACCAACGCCGCTGGTTCCGGTAATTAGGTACAAAGCGGCGGTTGCCATCCCTAGGCCTTTCAGAAGCATGTTTTTCATCTTTCAAGCCAGCCACAAAAGCTGATTGCGCTCTACAATAAAACCCTCTTGCATGAGTCCTGCCAGGATTTTAGCCACGCGTGCTGGCTCTTTGGCAAGGATCATGGGAAGAGCATCAGCGGGGATGCCTGGCTGGTCGAGCAGAGCTTGCAGAATCATGCCCCGAATTTGGCGATCCGAGCCTTCAAACTTAGATTGTTTTGCATAATGAGCGCTCAGGCGGCTTACATTCCCGACGGTTTTTTTGAGCATAACCCCATAGTCCATGAGGGCATAATACCACTCTCGAGGGTTGTGCGTGTCTACAGCGGCTGCGACCAGGGGCTCCAACTGAGCATCGGTTACGGCAGCTTCGTTGGGGAAAAAGAAATAAATAAAAACCGTCCGCACGTTGGTTTCGATGAATGTGGTGGGTTGGTTGAACGCGTAGGTAATAATGGAACGCGCAGTCGCCTTGCCGATGCTGGGAAATGTTTCCAATGTCGTAGTTTCAGTTGGCAGCACGCCCCCAAACTCGTCCGTCACGCGCTGTGCTATTTTTTGCAGTGCTAGGGCTCGTCGATTGTATCCCAACCCTTTCCAAAGGCGAATTACCTCTGCTGTTGGGGCCTGTGCCAGGGTTGCAAAGTCAGGCAAAGTCTGGACAAATGCTTCAAACTTGCCAGCAACGCGGTGTGTTTGGGTTTGTTGAAGCATGATCTCTGAAACTGTTACAAAATAGGGGGTAGTGTGGGTGCGCCAGGCAAAGTCACGCTTGTGGTGCCGATAGTAGTGCAGGATAAGCGTGCGAAATGCCTGGATGGCGGCAGTGCTTGCAGGAGCTGCTTGTTGTGCCTGGTGGAATGCTTCCCGGAGGGGTGCGTGTTCATCATTGAAGGCTATATCGAAAATGGTGTTCATGGGGGGCTGATTGTCTTTTTTGCAGTAAAATCAGTCATCAGCTTAGCGGAAAGTCAAAGCTACGCAACTGCGCCAGGGGAGTAGGGGGTTACGGAAAGCTTTTTTTAGCGTACTATAGCTCAAATCTCTTTGAAAGGTTCAAAATCCCATGATTGCCGCTTTAATTGGTTTTGCAGCGATAGCAAATGCCATCGTTGTTAACAAAATGATTCTGCGGGAACTACCGCTCATTTTCTTTGTTGGCCTACGTGCTTTTTTGGCCGGCAGTATTTTATTTTTGTACGCACGACGGGTAACGCATCGTTTTTCCCGAGAGTATCTGCGCGTTGATATAGGCTCGCTGTTAATTGTGGCGGTGCTTACAACCTTGGTGCCGGCATTGCTCAAGGCGTATGCGATGAAGAATATGCTCGTGTCCAAAGCAGCTTTAATTGGGAGCATCGATCCTTTTGTCACTGCACTGGTCGCTTATCTGTGGTTTGATGAACGCCTAACGCGCCGGAAATGGATGGGCGTATTCTTAGTCTTTCTAGGCGTGCTTAGCTCGTGTTTTTATCACTCTGGCATCGAGCAGTCGCTGCATGCATTTTTGTTCTTCTCGCTGCCAGAGCTGGCGGCCTTTGGCTCAGTTGCGCTGGGCAGGCTTGGATGGATGTCGGCGCAGCGCTTGCTCAAGCAGGAGCGCTATTCGCCCATTGAGCTTAATGCTGTGACTATGATAATATCCGGCTTGATAGGGCTGACTGTTGCGGCCTTCCTGGAGGATGGGCACTCTTACCAGGCGCTGACTTCATGGCCGCTCTGGGGTAAAATTGGCTACAGTGTGCTCGTGGGCAACATCTTTGGGTTTACCACTTACGGCTACGCTTTGAAGCGCTATTCGGCAAATTTTGCCACGCTGCTCGGTTTTTCTACGCCGATCTTTGTTACGATTTTTGGCTGGCTCTTGTTGAGCGAGGCTGTGCCAGCAACCATAGCTGTCTCGGGGGTTCTCATCTCTCTGGGTGTGCTTATATTTTACCGCGAAGAATTGCGGGTTTGACGCTTGAAAAGAAATAAGCCCCGAGTAAAAAGGAGATAAACAAGGGGCTTATTTTTGACGGATGCCGTCTTATTCTTTGTGGCTTTCTGCTTTTTTACGCATAAAAGTTGGTGTGTCTAAGTTGTTCATATCAAAAGATTCTTCAACCGGGACAACGCTTTCATGCGCTGGTTTTGCTTTCATCTCCACGGCGGGTGAGGCAGGGGCTGCTTCCGGTACCATGGTCACCACCGGTGGTACGACAGGGGTAACCACAGGTTCAACCAC
>RGUK01000779.1 GCA_010027825.1 bacterium | reverse complement strand
GGTCTGGTCGCTGTATCATTTGCCCTCATTGCGGCAAACTCAGCAGCTGGCATAACGCCCGAAGGGCTTGAGCGGATCGCAGACTGTTTGACTTGCGGTCGGGTCCTGGTTAACGTGGCTGTTCCCTGGTTGGATAAAGGGCTTGAAAAGCTTATTGGTGAGGATCCGGCGGGTGGCCATCGGTTAGGGAATGGGCCCCTGCAACAGGGGCGAGATGGCGGCGGCGCACTCCTGCCCCAGTTGCCAGCAAGAGGAGGGGCGGGGAATCAGCGTATGCAAAACGTGAGGGAGGCCACTGAAATGCTCGAAGCGCAACCAGGGGTACTGGGAGTGCTGGGTCAACAGTACACGCAACGCATTGCTCCAGAGCTTACACCTGCTTCATGTTCTGGCGCACTGGTGACTGCTGCTATCGCCCTCATCCACACTTCTGATGTTGCCAGGGCCGCGTTAGAGCGTAATAAATCGCTGCTAGCAGAGTTTGCTGATAACGTATTGCTAGCACATTGCGATGGTACATTAGTGGCACTTGCCGATGATGCTGCAAGACCAGCGGCATTAGCTATTGTGGCTACGCGTACCGCTGCCTCCCTATGCGAGGTCCTTATTTTCAATATTGTTAATAGTATGATACAATCAAGTTTCCCGGACAAGAAAGATGCAGTGTTGCGCCGTATGGCTAGAATTGCTACAGGACTCGTGACCAAGGCCATTGTGCAGGGCGCTAGCTATGGGGTGCTGGCTGGTGGTTGGGCAGGCAGAGGACTGGATGAGTTGCCTGATGCGGTTAAGGCTAATCTTAAGATAGAGCAAAGAGGCAATGAGCTCGTGAGGGCGTCAATCCCACCAGAGCCAGTCTTGGCACTGGGATACTTTTTTAGTGGTGTGTTGCAAGCAGTAGAGTTTGTGCTTGCTGAAATTGAGGGGCATGGGTTAGCTACTGCCGTTTCACACGGGACAAGTGCTGGTGATGAGCAGCCCGTGGCTATAAAGACGTCAGTGATTTCCAAGCTCGTTCCTTCATCAACTACCGACAAGGCTGCTGCTTTAAAAATTAAAACAACAGGGCAGATTAACCCGGCATGACTAGTTATTTTTTCAGAACATATG
>RGUK01000778.1 GCA_010027825.1 bacterium | reverse complement strand
GGTAGGGTTGCCAATTGCATCAATGCCGCCAATGTAACTGATGTTGATGCTGTCGTGATTATGCCCCTTCACCCCGTTGCTTGGTTTAGTGATTGGCCAGTTCTCAACGATTGTGCCGTCCCGTTCAATGATGAAGTGGTAGCCGGGCGATTGCCAGTTCAGCACCTTTTTGTGGTAGCGGTTGATACTGTCTGCCGTTGCCGTTATTGCGCTGGCGGTCGTGTGTAAAACAATGTGGTTAATTGGTCGCATCTTCAAATGGGTTTATTGGTTTAGCGGAAATCCAAGGTATCAACGGCAAGTCCTTCACCCACATAAATTCTTCGTTTACCGTTTGGTCGATTTCTTCAACCGAAATCACCCAGTTGGGGGGTTCGTTGCCGTCTTGAATTGGGTTAAAATAACTGTCAGGGGCGTATAACTGCCCGGCAAGTTTGTCCTTTTGTTCGATTGTCAGCAAGCCTACGAATTGCGTTTCTTGCCCTTGGGGTATTTCGCTGCGTGTTATCATACTTGGCGGCCTAATGTGGTTTGGAAAGCCTGAACAACTGTGTAATAATTAATAACATCTATGGTGCTAATGCCATCTCCTATTGATGCAAATGCGGATTGTTTGTCGCTAAAAAATGATGGCACACCGCTATCATTTCTTGCAGCAATAAATATATTTAAACTTGGGTATAAAGTTGTGTTGTTTGTTGTTACAAAATCCGTTAATGATGCGTTTTTAAATCCTTTTCTTGATGCAGAATTTTCTTTAGTCCCAGTCCAAAATCCTTGTGCGTTAACATTGCTTAATGAAACAATAAGCAAATCTCCAGCAATATAATTCACAGCAGCTCTAACATGAAAAACATTGTTCCCGATAGCGCAACCAATTTCAACTCTAACACCAGCAGTAGATGAAGTTCTTGAATAATATGAAAGGTGATTGCTTGTATTTGCAAGCATTGTGTTTGCGTTTAAAAAGGTGTCTGCATATGCATTTGTGCCATTTGGCTGCGCACCATTTGCTGAATGCGTCCAACCGCCAGCAAACACAAGCCTAAAAGCTGCGTTTGTGTCTTGTGGGTCTTTCAAATTAAACTTATGCGTTGTTGCTGTTCCCCCA
>RGUK01000777.1 GCA_010027825.1 bacterium | reverse complement strand
CTACTGGGGCGAAGCAGTAGGCAATCATGTTGTCAGTTGAAAGGCAGCTAACCCCTGTATTCATCCCAAAAACAGTAGACGAGAAA
Organism: bacterium; assembly: GCA_010027825.1. Next base: position 1,025 of record RGUK01000777.1, on the reverse strand, counting down.
GAGCTAGTTCCCCAAAAGTTTGCATAGTTAGCGTCTACCGCTGCCGTCGAGTTCAGCTCTAGGAACTTGCCCAATGGCGACGACAAAGCACTGTGATACACAAACCAGCTAACGCTTCTGTTGCGTGACTTGGCAATTACAAGGCTTGGGGTAACTCCAAGGCCGTGCCCAATCGTGAACGCGCCAGAACTTGCAGGAGTAAATGACACCACGCTGAACCCCGCCGTGGCGTTAGCTCGCACACTAGAAGTGATGGAGCCTTGTGTGTTGGTGACCGTTGAGGTTCCGGCGTCCCACGCCCAACTGACGATTGGGTAGGTACTGCCATTTACATCGCTGTCTGTACCAACGGTAAATCCGTCGGAGTTGAAGGAAGTTAATGCTTGGGCAACGGTAGCTTCGGCATCAGTGCCATCAGTGACTAGGCGTTTTGTTGCGCCACGCACAACGTCAAATAGGCAATGGTTAGAGGCTACTGTTCGCCGTTTGATCCACACAAAGTCAGGGTTGAAGCCAAGTCCTGTGATTGACTGCGCGCTACCCGTGCCCGTGTAGAGCTTCACGTCCATCACCGTGGAAGGCTTTGTGACTGATGGGGCGGGCAGGTTTGCTGTGCAGAGTGCTTTGTACGTCGAAGCTGGGCGATTGGTGCCAGCATTTTGATAGGCAAACGGACGTTGGCCAAAGTTGACCGAAATCGCCACATTGCCGTACATGGACATGGCTGGGGTCCACGCTGCATTTGCAGTCAGGTTGCTGAATGCAGTACCTTGGCTGGTTCCGTTTTTATAGAAGACAAGGGTGCCAGCATCAACATCTAGGCCGACGCCAATAACATCACCAGCCGTGAAAGACGCACCGTAGGTTCCGTTGCCATACGTTGCTGAAACCTTGGCGCCGGTTACGTTGTAGCCTGCGGTTTCGGCGGTGTTATCAAAGTCGCTGTTAATGGCGACGCCACCAGCTCCTACTGCCTTGGACACACCGATGTTTGCGTAATTAGCCCCGCTCAACGTATTGAGAGT
>RGUK01000776.1 GCA_010027825.1 bacterium | reverse complement strand
ACAAAGAGGTGATCCTTTTGACGTTTTATACTTTTTCCCGGACGATCTTAGTGTGGAATACTACAAAAAGACAACGACCAAACCTGAATTATCCGACTTTTACATTGAGATGGACCGAGGCGTGTTCAATGACAATTACCTATTTGAAGGGTATATTTATGAAGACACAATGACGAGCGGTTTGCAAGTGGTTATGTTGACCGACATCTTGGTCAAGGGAACTACTGTGATTGATCTTGACTATCCCCTTAGACACGCCCTCCTCGTGGAACTTACGATGGGATTAGGTACGTTGAACAATCACACCCAACTTACTGTACATCCATATGTAATATGTACTAACGATTGTTTACTTCAGGTGTTTAAGGCAAATTTCAAATATAAATGCGAGCTTGTGTGCGTAGAACATATTATGCATTCCAAAAAAGAACGCTGTGTTCAACCTCTAGACACTGGAATTCATTCGAAATGGGTTAAGCGAAGCTCCGTCAGACTATTGTTCCAAAAAAAGGCACAGCTATTGCATTTTACAATACAGATGCAAAAGGCAATGTCTTGTGGACAAGCATTCATGGAGGTAATCCTGTTAAACTTGGCAGCAAATGGATCTGTAACAAATGAGTGACGATGCACTGCTCATGTCGTCCAGTGTGTCGATGGAACCATGTGCACTATCAAGTGCATGCCAACCAAAAACAAAAGGGGGGTGGGAACGTGCACAAACAAGCACCTAGATACATTGTTAATCTTTATCACTGCAACCATGCTTCATAAGGCCAAGGGCATACAGCGCCGCAGCACCAGGCCGCATGCGCGCATCAATACTGTGCAGCGGCTGTGCAGGCGGCTCCGTGTGCTGCTGCAGCAACGGCTGGCGCAGCGCAGCATTCGTCGCTCGCCGCCACGCATCCCTGGCTGCAGTATTTGGTTGATCACGGTCAACGTGCACAGCCACCGTTGGACCTTCCTGGGTGGCAGACGGGTCACGAAACATGCCTGCAGCCCCGCCACCCAGCTCCCGTTGCTCGGCTGCCAGCAGCGCCCGAATCGCCTCCTCCACGCCTTGCTTGCTGTCCGCTCCCTCAAGACTGGCAGCCCTGGGGTATCCACA
>RGUK01000775.1 GCA_010027825.1 bacterium | reverse complement strand
TCCCAATTTCCGCCGATATACTCCGAGATGTTCCGATAACATCCCTCGCCAATCCCGCCCGCATAATATGGGGCGTAATTGATCCCGCCATCCTTCGGGACATAGATCCCATAAGGGCGGGAAGGCTTTCCCATTACTTCGGGCGAGTGCAGTTTATACCTGAGGAATTGATTGAATAGGTCGGCGATCACGGTCGAGCGTTTACAATATCCGCACCCGCTCGCCTTGGCCGTTCCTGTTGCAGAATATCCATCCTTGTAAACCACTCGGCCCTCTGCGCGTGGATTCATCCCCCACGTCCTACTCTTTTTCCATTCTATCGTAATGGTGAGAGATTCGATGGGTTTTTGAGCCTTATGGTTCTCAACTTCTTTTTGCAGTCGCTTTGCCCGATTCAGCTCCTTGCGTGTCGTTTTTGTTTCGGTTGTTGTCATGTGTGTATTTCCTTTCTTTTTCTTTCATGCCTTGGGATTCCTAGCGGATTCTCCCCTGGCATCCATTAGCATACTCAAACCGCTTGCTTTTACAATACTACCGCTTAACTTTTTTTATGATATAAGTTTAACTTATGGATGAAATAAGCGCAGCTCCTAGCGCGATCGAGAAAGCGAAGAACGGGCGCGAGATATTTTCAGATAAGATAGCGGACGAAATAGTGGCAGCTTGTGGAAGTGGATTCACACTCGAGAAAGCCGGCGCCCTTGTGGGAGTGAATCCATCCACGATTCGCACTTGGGCGCAGAGAAAGCCCGATTTTGGCAAGAGAGTGGAGACGGCGCGAAAAAAGCATGAATTGTCCCTTCTGCGCGATGTCCAACTTGCGGGCGAAAAATCGTGGCAAGCTAAGGCGTGGATTTTGGAACGTGGTTACAATTGGGCACAACCCTCTGCCCGTCTGCAAGTTAGCCAGGATGTTACGCATGGAATTAGCGGAAACTTGGCGCAGCTTTTGGCGGGGATAGCGGGGAGGAAAAGAGCACAAGTAATTGATTGTAAAGATGTTACTCCAAAAACATTGCTTACAATTCGAGACAATAGCTATTGTGCGACAGATAGTGCGGAAACTATTGTAACTACAACGCCAATTAAGATTCCAAGGCCAAGGAAAGTA
>RGUK01000774.1 GCA_010027825.1 bacterium | reverse complement strand
AGGCCAGACCAAGGTTTTAGCCCTGCGGGACGCAGGTACGTGCCCCAGTCGGGCTCTACCCTTCAGGTTGTGCTCAATAACATCGACGACGCCAAGAGGGTAACCCGCACGGCAACTCAAGCCTTTCCGAATGCCGACAATTCTATCTGGAAGGTTCAGGTTTTGTCCGGAGACAAAATCTCTGGAACAGTGCAGATGAAGCTTTCTTTGACGGAGTCTGGAACTACCAAGAATGCTTTAATTAAGGGCGCACTTCGAGTGCATAGTCAGGTAGGTCCGTAATGGCTGACTATACTAACAGCAAGTCGGGCCCGGGCGGGGTATTCCTCGATGACGCAGTTGAGTCGGAATGGAATCGAGTAGAGCCCCTTATCACCCCCACCCAGCTCCAGATGCGTCACCTCTTCGGCATCCCCCTCGTGTCTGCCATGAAAGACCCCATCACCAACAGGGCCATGGTCATGACCTCGGAGATGCTTAAGGATATTATTGACCGAGCCTGCTCGATGGTTGAAATTGATACTGGAGTGGACATTTTTCCTACCAGAGTTCAGGAAAAACACCCCTTTGACCGGCACGAGTTTGAGGCTTGGGGTTACTTGCGAGTCAAGCGCCGCCCAGTCGCCACTATTGATAGACTAACCATTACTCCTGCAAGCAATGTGGATGTGTTTGAGGTGCCACAGGCTTGGATTGAGACCGCATATCTCCCCACTGGACAAATTAACCTTGTGCCTATTCTGGTGAATCAAGGTGCTACCGGTGCGTCCGCGACCGGCAACATCCTATTCCTCCAATTGCTTCAGGCCCGTCCTTGGATGCCAGCATTGTGGCTTGTGGAATACACCAGCGGTTTTCCCAATGGCCAGTTACCCAGAATCGTCAACGAGCTGATTGGCGTCTATGCAGCCATCGAGGTTCTGTCCTTGCTTGCCAGCACTTACGCCAAAAGCACGGGCCATTCGCTGGGTATTGACTCAATGAGCCAGTCGGTTTCTACCCCCGGCCCTCAACTCTTTGAAACAAGAATCTCGATGCTTCAAGAGAAGAAAAATGGATTGATTGGCAAAATCAAGTCGCTTTTCGGAACCAAACTGTTCTCGAGCACCGTCTA
>RGUK01000773.1 GCA_010027825.1 bacterium | reverse complement strand
TCATTCTGTCCTCTCTTTCTTAATTTCCGCGCTCCATTCCATGCCATTACGAACCGCCCAACGTAGGGCGCGAGCGTATGACGTGAACCGCGCGAAAAACTGGCCTTGTGAGTTGTAAACTGCCCATGATGTCATGAGTTGACCTCCGCCATCTTGGCAACGTGCTTTTTACTCGCGCCGTGCGGGATGAATCCGACAATTACGGACCTATCTCCGCGAGAACATAGGCGGCACGTTGAACACGTCACGCCATCGCGTTTTTGGGCCGGGCAAACTACTACTTTTCGCCCATCCGGTGTTTCGGTGTTCTCTTCTATCCCGGCGGGCAGAATAGTGACAACCGGACCAATAGCCAACGCGGCAAGTTTATCCGCATGGCTCAAACCATTCGCGGATAAGTTTATGACAAATCCTTTCCGATTTGCCGCCGCGATGGCGCGCCGGTTGTTTTCAACCGGTCCGGTTTGCCCATCCAATACCGGTTTATGAGTGTAGGTGAATCCGCGCCGCCCAACGTTTGCCGTTGCCAAACTTTCAAGTAGGCGCGGGGACACTCTTTCATTGTCTCCGGGCAAATCCCCGGCTTGGTTATGCCGCCAAACTTGCCCAATCGGTAAGGCGGCAATCTTTTCTAGGAATGTCTCCCAAAGTATGCCCCTATCCGCCGCCGTAACTTTATTGGTATGCATAACAACCCTTCTCTTTCAGCGGGCATGAATCCGGGCATGATGTCCATGCGGTTGTCGACACGGGAATCGGTCCCGTCTTCACGTTCGATGAAGAGTGAGTGAGATGCACCAACGGCGGCGCGTCATTGAATCCGACAATGCGCGGAGACTTCACGCAAACCCCCAAACCTTTTGCTTAATCCATTGCAAGACCTTGTCGGCATAATAATGCGTTGTTGAATTCTCGAGAAATTCCATGATTTGCCTTTCATGGATTCGCCCAAAGGCACCATCATTTAGCAATTCATCCGTGAAGTAATCGCGAATCTCAAGCTTGACCAATTCGCCGCAACTCTTCACGCGGATGACTCCACCGGCGCAATACTCACCAATCTTCCAAGTTTTCGTTCTCTTTGTCATATTGTCCTCTTTCTTTTCTTTTGGTTTGCCT
>RGUK01000772.1 GCA_010027825.1 bacterium | reverse complement strand
CCCCGGCGGCGTGCGGCTTGATACCAACTAGGGGGGAGGTAACACTCCCCCCTAGTTTTTTAGGAGTTCATCATGTCAGATAAAATGACACTCGAAGATTTGCGTACCTCGCTCCAAAACTTCATGCCGACATGGTGTGAAATCGAGCAGGCCGAAGATGGTGAAATCATCATCCGTACCGGCCTTGTTGAGAAGGACGGTTATCTCGTCGATATGGAGGAAGTCGAATGAAGTTCAAAGAACTGCCGAAGAAAGAACACGACAAACTCGTTCGTGATTATTGGAAAACGTGGTTGGCGGCGTTCAACTTTCGTGTCCGAGACAAGGTTGCTTTTGAGAACTTTGTCCAGCACATGGAAAGACTGATCGGCCAACATTACGAAATGGGCGGCATGGAAATGGACGGCGTAACCAATGTCACCGAAGACATTGAGTAATACCAACTAGGGGGGTGTGGGAATGACCCCCCTAGTTTTTTTATGAAGTTTGCCATAAGAAAGGACTTATATATGTGCAAGTGTGCTTTTACAACTTGGGATCTTTTGGATTCTATCAACAAGCGTCGTGTGAAACTTGGCTTGGATGAAATGTCATATCAAAACATGCTCATGTTTTACCGAAAAATCCAGCCATTCCTCCCTCCTGATACTACTATTGGACGTTCTTACATTTTTCGCAAGGGTAAGATGCGTCGTATCGTAGCGGCGCTGTATAAAAAGCCTTATCGAAAAGTTCCACGAGTTGATTGGTACGCTTGGAAAGTTGCTTGATACCAACTAGGGGGGTGTGGAAATGACCCACACCCCCCTAGGGAAACATATGCTACCTCTCGCCGTAGTAGATGGAGTTACAGCACAATCTTGCGTAAACAGCGGGTATTGCTGCAAGCAACGTCCATGTCCGTTTGGTGAAACTCTCCCCAATCAAACTGTTTGTAAACACTTGGAGCCAATGAATAATGAAGGACACTCCCGGTACACTTGTGGCATCGCAGCGTTCATTATCACACAGCCCGGTTGGGAAATCGCTCCAGCCTTTGGGGCGGGATGTAGCAGTACCATCGGCAACCGAGATCGACAGATTATCCTTAGAGAACTTCGCTCTCAAAAGCATGGTTGAAGGTTTG
>RGUK01000771.1 GCA_010027825.1 bacterium | reverse complement strand
CCCGCCTACATCCCGCTCATTGCCCAGGAGCTAGCAACGCTCAAAGGCATTGAGCTGGCAGTGGTTGAGCAGCAAACTACGGCCAATGCCAAGCGCCTGTTTGGTGTGTGAACTTGGTGCAATAAAAAAGCCCCCAGCGCATCGCCAGGGGCTTTTTTTATTGTAGTGTTTGCTTGAAGATTTATGCTTGTTTCTTTTCAACAATTTCGTTTGGTGTGGCGTCTTGTGCTGCCAAAGCATTTTCTCTGATATCGCCGTCCTGTTTAACCAGATAGAGTGAGCCGGCTGTTGCTGCAGTGCCAAGCAAAGCGCTGACAAAGCGTGCTTGCGGGCTCAAGCGCATGAATTTTGTACAAAAAGCGGTGCCAAGATAACCAACAGGTATTCCTAGCTCCAAGCCAGGTGCCCAATCAGCATCTGCCATCGCACGAGCATAAGCGATGCCGCTCAGCGTAGCGATAGCAAGCGCGATAGTGGGGTTGCATGGTCTTCTGTTGCTTAGCCAGCGACCAAACCATGTTGTTGGTCGTTTAATGAGTGCTTTTTTTGCTAGCAATAGCTCTTTTTCTGCGCTTCTGGCTCGCGAGTACAGATCATACAGGCCCTTGCCGATACAAGCGCCCAGGCCCGTGAGTGCGATGCTGCTTTCTTGTTGCTGTACGGCAGCGGTGATCTTTGCCTTGGCTAAATCATGTTGTGCTCGTTCTGCCTGAGAAGCTGCGTCTAAACAAGCTTTTTCCGCGAATAAGCGTGCTTCGCTCTGTGCTTGTAACAATTGGGACGTCTGCTCAAGGCGGGCTTTTGCAGTGCCTAGTTCTGCTTGCAGCTGCTGGGAATTAGGCTTGGGGTCCCCCAAGAAAAAGCCACGTAAATTCAAGCCGTGAGCCGTTGGGATGGCCGCTAACGCCAATAAAGGCGCCATTAGTATTCTTTTCATGATAACCTCACATTCTTCAATATGGATAACCTCCACAAACCCCGCATAAATTACAAGTAGAACATGTTTTTAGGGGTATATTTGCTAGCCTACTGAAGGGGATGGGAACCGTCAAATGCCTAAAAAGCCTAAAAAGTGCTTATTTGAACGAAAAATTAGCTGTTTTTGTATAAAAAGTATGTTTTTGCTCGGTCTAAAA
>RGUK01000770.1 GCA_010027825.1 bacterium | reverse complement strand
ACTGGAGCGAGCCCGACCCGACAAAGTTGATCCGCGCCAAAATTGACCAATTCGCCGAGACGTGGCTTGAGCCTGGCAATGTCCCTCGCGCGGCCAACGCAGCCGAGCGCGAGTTCGCACAATCCGAAGCGTCGGTTACGGAGTGGCTGGGAAAGATCCAAGTTTCGTTTGACCGATGGGCCGAGCATCATGCCGTCAAGCGCTTTCGCGACCGCAAGCACTTTGTGCCGCACCTTGAGCGCTGGTTTTACGACGGCGACTATTCGCGCCGGCCACCGGGCCAGCAAAAGGCCGTTCTTGGCGTCCAGGAGCCCCGCTGCGCGATTTGTGGAGACGTTGGCATGGTTTACCCCGTCCCTCCACAAGAATTGCAGGGCGAAGCGCGTTTGGACTGGCTGGCGGCAAATGGCAAGGCGTGCGCCTGCGGGGCGGCGGCGTGACAGAGCAGGAGCGGTTGGCGGTGGAGTTCTTGGAGGCCATCGAGGCGGCGCGAGGCAGTAAGGGGTACTGTTCCGCCCGGAAGCTGGAGCTGTGGGCGCGGCGACGGTTCGGGCTGAGCCGCAAAAAATGCGGACGCTGCGGGGAGTGGCTGAGTAATTTAGCGTTCCGCGCAGCGTCTGGGTATCGGTTCGGCCTGGCGGCGTGTTGCCGGCAATGCGAGCGCCAGCGGGTCATTTGCCCGGAAGGTTGTGATCCGGGCACCGCCGCCGCAACTCCCGCGCCGTGACGACGGCGGCGTAAAATATCACCATGCCCACCTCCCCTGCCCGCTGGTGCGCCCGCTGCGCCCGCGCCCACTCCGGCGCGTGCCCTGCGCTGATCGCCGCCAGGCGCGGCGCGAACCGCCCACCGGACAACCGGCCCGACTCGACCGCGCGTGGCTACGACGCGACATGGGAGCGCCTAAGCAAAATGCTGCGACGCGAGCGTCCGGTGTGCGAGCTGTGCCAAATTCGGCCTTCTCGGCTGGTGGATCACATCGTGCCGCTGCGGGCTGGCGGCGCGCGGCTGGACCTCGACAACCTGCAGTGCCTGTGCATCGGGTGCCACGCGCGGAAAACGGCGGCGGACGGGCGAAAGTACCAGCGTACAGGGGAGGGGTACTAGTAGTCCTGGGGGGTCTTGCGCAGCACCGACTT
>RGUK01000078.1 GCA_010027825.1 bacterium | reverse complement strand
GCATTGGAGAACCGTGAAAATCTCATGGGGCTGATGAAGCGCGCCGAGCCGCTGCTCGTCATCAAGCGCGGAGAGCAGACGCTTCTGGTGCCCGAACGCGCCCGGCCGGAGCTGAAGCGCAAGCTGCTGGAGAAGATGTGAGCGAGGAGCAGGACATTTCCCAGGAGCTCAACGGCGCCTTCGTGGCCGAGGTCCGCACATGGAAAGGCCAGCCCCTGGCCGCCTACACCGAGGGATCCCGCCTTCTCATGTCCCAGATCCGGTCCGAGGACGATGGCGGTCTTTTCTTTATCTGGGCCTTCTTGTTTCTTCATTTGGAGCTGCACAAAGACCGTAGGAATGCCATTCGCCTCTGCTGGGATCGGCCGGCATTCCGCGAGGCCGTGCTGGATTTCAGCTCCGGCATGACCGTGGCGGATCGGGAAATCGCCGCTCGCTTGGTCAACAAGGTGCTGGATGAGGCCACCGCTGCGGAGGTGGAGGTCATTCCATCCGGCAAACCTGCTCCTCCGGGAAACGGCTGATGCCGGCGGGAGCCGCCCTGGGCGTGTTTCCGCTGGCCGCCGAATTTGGATGGAGCACGGATTATATTTTATGGGAACTGCCGCTGGTTCTTTTGTACCAGGCCCACAGCTGGATCCTGTGGAAAAACGGCCTTCGCCTGCGGCGCACCCGGCGCGGACACGTCAGCCGGGCTGACATTGCCAAAAAACTGGGGATTTAGCCGTGCCTCTTGTCATTAACACCAGCCGTCTGCAGGCCGCTTTGCGCGCCTTTCAGGGTTTTACGCGGCAGGAGGCAGAAAAGGAAATGCGCACCCAGGCCCGCGTGCTTGCCATGCGCCTGATGGAAAACACCCAGCCTAGTCCCACGATTCGCCGGCGTGATTCCGGCGCTCCGTTAAAGCTAAAACAAAAGCGCAGCTTTAATGATAACCTGCAGGCTTCAGCGGAAAGCAAGGTGGCATCCGATATTTCCAAGGTTTACAAATCCGTGGGCGAGGCCGTCGGGCGGATCCGGTTTGGGGCTATCCCCAAAGGCCGTACCGCCAGTCAAACTCGGGAGCAGGCCGCCCGCGCCTTTGCCGGCATGCTCAAGGGCAAAACATACAAGAAGAGAGATCCTGCCGTCACCCAGGCCGAAAGCCTTCTTCAGCGGCTTAATGTGTTTCCGTTGATTCAGACAAAGATTGGTAATTTTGATGGCGGCTCAGCCCATCAGCGCGCTCGCTTTGGCCCCAAGCAACGCGTTCCACGCAATCAGCATGTTCGTACCATTGTCATAAATCCGCAGGAGCTGGATAAATACACCGAGCAGCGCATGACCAGGGCCGGCGTCGTTAAAGCCGCCTGGGCAGAATGCGCCCAAAAACTGGGTGGGCTGGGGGACGTGCGATCTGGCGGTGCCAACGCCGTGCCCCTGCCATCCTGGGTTCGGCGCCATGTCGGCAAATACAGCAAAGGCTCCGTCAATGAGGCCCTTTCCGGTGACAAGCCCTATATTGAAATGAAAAACGGCGTTTCCTACGTGGGCGAAAACATCACCCCGCAGACCATTCAGGAAACCGTTGATTTTCAGGTCAAGAGGTTGGTTTCCCGGCTGGGCTACATTGCCGCCGCCGCCGCCAAGAAAGCCGGCTTCTCCAAATGAGCAACATTGCCGAGGCCGTGGCCAAGCTGGGTCTGGACACCCAGGGGTTTGATAACAATGCGGAGCGCAGTTTTAAGCGTTTTGCCAAGCAACTGGAAGGAGTTAAGGACGCCACCGACGCCGCTATGCGGGGAGCGGAGGCGCTGGAGAGGATGTTTGTTAAAAGCCTGGCCGGAGTGGCCGTGGTGGGGGCGGCCAATGTGCTTAGCGATGCCATGCGTGATGTCGGCAACAAGATTGGCGGAGCCGGTGACGCTGCGGCCGATGCCATGTCAAGTATGAAGGGATTGGCCTCGTCCATGGAGGAGGGGTACGCCAGGGCGGAAAAGCTCAATGCCGCAGCCGTTACCGTTAAAAAAACGCTAGAGGAAATCAAAAACTCAGGTCCCATCAATCAGGCCGTGTTCGCCGCGTTTGGCGGGGAAGGCGTGCTTCAAAATTTGGAGCAATCCCTGCGCGAAGGATCCCAGGCCGAGGTTTTGGGGGCGGCCGTCAACGCCAGGAATCGCGCCCGCGATACCGCCGGCATGACCCCCGAGCAGATCAAGAATTACGATTTACAAAAACAGCGGGCGGATGAAATTTCCAGAATCCGCCAGGCGGGGGGAGACACCGCCGCCCCCACCATCAGGGCTCTGGAGGAAAAATATGCACTGGAGGATGCGGCCAAGGCTTCCGAGGAAGCCCGTCAGGCCGCACTGGGTCGCATTTCAAAAGATGAAGCCGAGGCCAGACGCCAGACCGATCTTGAGGTTGGCGAAATTGCGAAAGCACGCGAAAGCGAACGAAATCGAGCTGAGGCTCAGCGCGGACTGGAAGAGGCGCGCAGACAGGTAGAGGAAAAAAAGCTTCAGCAAAAAATTGAGGATCAAAACCTAAACACAATGCAGATTGCCCAGGCTCAGGATGCGTTGGTGACGGCAGAGGAAAACAAAAGGCTGATCGATAAACAGGTGGTAGAAACAGACGCAGCCGCCTCCAAGATTGCGGGCGGCATTTTCGGAAGTGCCCGCGGAGCCGGCCAACGCATGACCAGCACCGAAATCGGAATCCAAAAGGCGGTGGAACGCGCGTACAACCAGCAGACCATTAAGAGCGCCAACGAATATCGCGATAAAGTAAAGGCAGACCTAGGGCCGGGCGCAGACAACTACGCGGTTAACCGCGAATTACAACGCCGGCAGGAGGAGGGCGCCCGGCAACGAGCCAAAGAGCCATTCGACGCCGCCCAGCAGGCCAAGGACCAGCAGCAAAAAATTTTGGATTACATGCAGAACGTTAAAGACGTGCTAAACGAGCTGAAAGCATACGCCCACGTCACATGAGCGCCTCCTATTTCGGCACCTTTCCCGTCAAGATTCCCCTGGGCAGCTATGTGGATCAAAACGGAATAAAATATTCGAACCTAAAGATCATTGATAAAATTGATTCCTACTCCTCGCAGGTCCCATCCGTCGGGTCGGAATTTGAGCTGGATACCAGCCTATGGGTCACCGATGCGGACGTCTCCGTCCTGCAGAACGGCCTGGCGGAAATCATGGTTAAGGCCGCAGGCCCCGGCCCCAACGCCAGCACCCGTGTCCGGCTGATACCCGGCGGACCGCGGATCTGGGGCTTGGCGGGAGAGGAAGATACTACCTACACTCAAAATGACTTCGTCATACCGCGGTTTTCCAATAACGGCGGCGTTGCCGTCAATGTCTCCTTTGTCGAAACGGCCGGCAATGAGGCGTCCATTATTTACACGTATTCGCAAAAAATCATGCCCGCAAATATTAACGGAATCGCCCTGCCGGAGGCTTTAGGATCCCCCAACACAACCAGTTTTTCACCAAATATTCCAGGCCAACTACCCAGGATATCCGAGACTTACCGTGGATTTATCTGCAGCGAAATCAGCACGCAGACCTTCGGGTCCGCCATGCTGGTCAACCTGTATTTTAGGGAATCCGGCTTCATGTTTTCTGGAAACACCAAGCTGTACGAGTTTTAGTCATGCCCAGGCTGGAAAAACTTCCCCCCGGAAAGCTGAAGATCCACGCGGATCACTTCCGCAAGGTGGTGGACCGGATTGAGGAAATTAAGCCCCTGGCCGGCGATGGGATTAAGATAAGGAACACCAGCGACGGCTTTGAAATCTCCACGGATGCTAAGTCTGCCACAGGCCCGGCGGGAACAAGTGCCAATGATTTTGCCAAGCCCATTGTGCTTACAGTTTGCTCTAACGGGCAGCCGTCCATCATTTATGTCTTGGGGTTTAATTCCAAGGCTGATCTTGAGACTGCTGGTCTGGACATATAAATGCTCTCATTTTGACATAGGGGATAAATTTTATGCCTGATACAGAGCTAAGTCTTTTCCGTGATGGCTCCGGCTTGGCCAATTATACCGGAAACCGAATCCCTGTTTTCTACTACAATGAAATCAACTCGCTAAAACTGATTTTAGCAAATCAAGGGGGGTATCAGTATCAGTCACTGGGGCCGGTGACCTTTTCTCTGTCGATCGGTCAGCCCATGCAACCCCCCAAGCGCGGCGAGTGGCGGATCGGAAACGGCACCGCCACAGGTACGGCTGTCTCCTTTAACGCCACCACGGCTCAACTGGCAAATTCCCTCTCCTCTGTTTTTGGCTCCATTCAGGTGACTACCTACGGAAACAACGACACATCCGGTTACCTCATCACAGCCGCCACGGCGAACACCGCTCTGAACCTGTTGCCGCAATCACTCAGCCTTTCGCCTGCCTGCACCTTTGACGTTTTTGAAACTGTGGCACCCTCCACAGGGATTACCGCGCAAAAACTTTTGCGTATCAGGCGCATGCCAGCCATCTCCAAAACCCAGTACCTTAACGTCACATGCTTTCAGGGAACCAGTATCTCCGCCTCCGGCCCCTCCAGCGTTTGCGGCCCGTGGTACGTCACCATTCCAGAAGATGCCCAAAAGTATCCGGAAATGTTGATTCCCATGGTTTCCATAACCGGGCCTCTTGCTCAAACCCAGGAAATTTTCACCGGAATTGTTTACTCAAATAATTTGCGCGCCAATCTTGTAGATCAAGCTAGCGGAAGCGGAATTTTGTCTAAAACGATAGAAAGCGGAATCGCTGTGACGACTTCTTCTGCCGGGGGGTTGTTGCCGGTGTTTCGGCGGCGGGATAGCTTCACTACCACCACGCTTTACGGCGGAACCATTGCCGCGTTTGCCGACATACGCGTGGAGCCGTGGGGCAACACGGGCGTCAAGATTAGCGCGCTGCCAGTAGCTTCAGGCTTTCAGGTTTCCGTTACCCTTGGATCCGGGGGGGCGCCAAATTATCTTGCCTTTCGTGGAAGGTATGATTTGGGTTCAGTCACATTTTCCGGCCAGGCCCTTGATGAGGAATTTACGGAAGCGCGTTCGGATTCAATTTCCTTGACCATGGAAATTAATATTGAGGAAGCCGGCTTAAAAACAAATCTTATCCAGGCCCCCGTCACCATCCGCCGCAACATCGGTACGTAACATTTGCCGTGGGAAAAGTCCTTTATCCGGATTATGGAGGTGCCTACAGCACTTCCACAGGTCAGACTCTTTGACACCCCGCCTGCTGCCGTAACCCCATGGCCGCAGGAACCTATAACCTTACCGTCGAACAGGGTGTCGATCTTGCCCTGCAGGTTTCCGTGCAGGATTCCACCGGGGCCACCTACAGCCTCACCGGCTCCACCGCCGCCGCCCAGATCCGCGATACCTACAACGGCAGCTTGCTGGCCTCCTTTGCTGCCGTTACGAACAGCGGCGTGACCGGCGTCCTCAGCCTCACCCTTTCCGCCGTCACCGCGTCCAGCCTGCCACTTTCCGGTGGCAAATGGGATCTGCTGTTGACCACCTCCGCCGGCACCAAGGTGCGCCTTTTGAACGGCTCCGTCATCGTCAGCGGGGAGGTGACGGAATGAGCGATATTGTCGTCACCACAATCGCCGGGCCGTCCAATATCAACGTGGCCGTGGGCACCCCCATCGCCAACACCGCGGCCGGCGTCACGCCCCACGCCTCCAGCCATGCCACTGGCGGGAGCGATCCCGTCAGCCCAGGCTCCATCGGCGCCTTAAGCACAGGCGAGGGGATCGCCTACGCCATTGCCCTCGGCTGACATCCGTGCGCTGTAAATGCTTAACCCCTTAACCCCTTAACCCCTTCAGATGAAACAGATCGTTTCCAATTACAGCTACAGCCCCACAACGAACGTCGTCACACTGACCGGCGTGAATATTGAGCAGGATCAGTTGCTCCTCGTCGTGGCTCCCCAGGTGGGCCGCACGATGTACAACTTCGCCAGCGGCGTCACCGGCACCGTCAGCGCCGGGGTCAACACCCGCGTCACGCTCAACGCCTCCACCGCAAGCCTGACCACCACCAGCCCGCTGGTCATTTATTATGATGATCAGCTAACAAACAACACCGTCACCATCTCATCGCTCCCCGCCATCTCTGGCACGGTGACGGCAAACATAAACTGGTTAAGTGAAGGTAGTAATCCAATCCGAGGAAATGGAGATGGAGTTCCTGATTATGGTTTCGCTATTGCATTTGGAAAAAATAACTATGGTTCTGCGATTGTAAGTGACGATTATCCTCTCCCCATCTCCGGCACGGTGAATGGCTCAAGGACATTTGTTGATGCTAACGGCGAAACTGTATCTGGTTTTTTGACCGTGGGCGGATGGGATGTAGTAAATGCACGACACGCCCCCATTCCGCTTAATGATGGTGCAACTGGTGTAAAGGTTTGTTATGATACAGCTGATAACACCCCTTTCCGCATCTCCGGCACGGTCACCGTCGGCAACTCCGTCACAGTCGGCAACACGGTCACAGTCGCGGGCACCGTCACGGCCAACAGCTCCAACGGCGCGCTGACCACCCGCTTTGGCACGCCCACCACAGCCAACACAGCTTTTGCGACCAGTGCCGTCACCAACGCTTCCCGAAAATATTTGCTAATCCAAAATGTAACCACAGCAAGCAATGTCATTACCGTGGGCATCGGCTTCACCCCCACCACCACCCAGGGCATTCAGCTAACGGCAGGGGCGGGGATCACCTTTGAATCCAGCTACATCCCAACTGGAGCCGTCTATGTGCTTTCAAGCGTGACGGCCTCAAACTTCACGGTGCTGGAGGCGTAGGGTATGGGCTTCTTCGGC
>RGUK01000769.1 GCA_010027825.1 bacterium | reverse complement strand
CCGGACATAATCTTTTTGGCCTATGCGTTGGCAAGTTTCTTTTACTATGGCTCTGCAAGCCCCGGCCACATCCGTTGCTTGACGAATATGGGTTGAGACTCCGTTGCCGTTGCTTATTGCTAGTTCATTCATTTGTGTGAGTTCTCCTTTTTGTTTTGGGCTACTCGTATCTATATACGCCAAAGCCCTCTTCGTTTTCTCTTCTGGTTTCAGGTAAGTTCAATGCGGAAAGATCGTGCTTGGTATCGAACTCCGTGTCGGGATGTGGGCGGGTTAGCTCTGCCTTCTGCCGTGCGACTTCGGCCTCATATTCTCCAAACATTTTCTGCCTTTCCTCAGCGGTCAGCGGTCTGCAACATTCGCAATCACTCATTTTTTTGTCCTTTCTTTTATGGTTTTTATTATTGGGGAAAGCCACTTGGCAGATATATCGTGCGATGGCACTCGGAAAACTAGGATGCCCATACTGGCGGCGAGATTGTATTTTTCCATATCGTTAAGAAATCCGCTTGGCCTTGTATGTCTGCCCCTGCTCCACACCCCGCCCTCAAGCTCTATTGCTACGCCTTCGACATGATAGTAGTCGAATCTAAATCTTCTGTTATCAACAAACTTGTATTCTTTTAACAGCCCCCACCCACCAAGGCTTCTCCATAGAAGCTCAAATTTGGCTGATGGAGTTAGCTTCATACTAATTTCTTCCCGCCCAGTTCTTTGTGGTCAAGACTAGCTCTGGCTCTTTGGGCTGGTTGCCTTCTGCCACAATCTTGTCCAAGCGGTCGAGGTCGGCGGCCACGGACAAATAGAATCTTCGTCTCTCATAATTCTGTTGGTCGAGATGCTGACCAATTAAATAAAGCCCACGCATCAATACCAGCCCGACAAAAATAATAAGGCCAAAGATCACCAGCGAATCCTTTGTTTCTGCCATGCGGGTGAGCAGTAGTTGGGGTTGGTGATAAAGGGATATTTGCCATCGTCCAATGTTTTCATCACAAAGCCTTCCCAGATTACTTCCCCAGCCTTGTTGTTTTGGAAGTTCATCTCTTGCCAGATCGAATTGATTTTGGAATGAGCCAGACGAACAAAACGTAGGAGCTTGTTGTCTTGAACATCAAAGGTGACGGCTTCTAGGTGTT
>RGUK01000768.1 GCA_010027825.1 bacterium | reverse complement strand
TTTTGCTCCAGGCTATAAGCTGCCAAGTGCTCGTTAGCTGTTGTGGCATGCACGGTGATCAGCTCGCCGGTTTCTGGGTCGTGCAGGTCCAGATAGCCAACGTCAGGCAGCGCCTGTTCACAAGGATCATTAACGTGTAGTGCCAGCACGTCGTACAACTTGGCTACCGCCCCAAAGGTCTGCATGGACGCCAGATCAGTTTCCAGCCAGTCGGAAATAATGAAAAGCACTGCATTGCGGACAGGGTGGGTAACTAAATGCGTCACAAGTGCAGGCAGGTTACTTCTGCCAGATGCTTCGGTTTGATAAATCGTGTTAAGCAAGCTGCTGGTGTGAGCGCTGCCTTTTCTTGGTCGGATGTGATGATGAACGCTGTCGTTGAAAAGGACTAATCCAACATTATCTTTGTTGTCTTGCGCTACACAGATAATTGCTGCTGCAAGATCTTTGACCGTGTCTATTTTAAGGGCATCGCCTGAACCATACAGCAGCGAGCTTGAGGTATCCATTGCGACAATGATTGTTCGCTCACGGTCCTCCACAAACTCTTTAACCATGATGTTGCCCATTTTTGCCGAGCTATTCCAATCGATCGAGCGTACGTCATCGCCTTGCTCGTAAGAGCGAATTTGATGAAACTCCAACCCGGTACCGCGAAAGGCAGAAAGATAGTCGCCTGAAAGTGTGTTGTGCATCATGCGCTTGGTCATGAGCTTGATTTTTTTCACGCGGTTGCGGATGGCATGGTTGACCATGGTAATCCTTTGGTGGTGGGCCGCTTTGATCTACATTGCTCGACCTGCCTATCATCCATAGTCTTGACGGAGGATGAAGCGTGTTGTCCCTCGACGGTGCTCGGGATGAGCGGAATCATTGGTGAAATCGCTCGCCCTGAGCGTGTCGAATGGTTTGATCGAACGGTTTATTTTTCTACCACAAATCCTGCATCAAATCAGTGAGTGCCTTTGGCAACGCAATGCTACCGTCAGCTTGTTGATAGTTTTCCATTAAAGCAACCATCAGGCGGGGTAGGGCCAGCGAGGAAGCATTTAAGGTATGCGCCAGTTGCGGCTTGCCTTCAGTGCTTTGGCGGTAGCGTATTTGGGCGCGTCGTGCCTGGAAGTCAGTGCAGTTGCTGC
>RGUK01000767.1 GCA_010027825.1 bacterium | reverse complement strand
GCAAAAGGGCATAGCATTATGGTTGTTTGTGCCAACGCTTGACCAGAAAGTTCAAGAACAGGTGGCAAACCTTGTCCCGGAGGCGTGCATTGTGGATGTGGCCTAGGTTTGCAGGGCTGCAATTTACCATTGCGTCTTCCTGCAAAAACGTGTAAAGACTTAGAAGGTTTCTTGATTTTAACATCAGTTTTAGAGGAGAAAGGGTGTTTATGTCAAACCATAGTTTCGTGCGCTTGCTAGCGCTAGCAGGGCTTTTCTGTGCTGGCGTAGCTCAGTTAGTCCATGCGGCTGATGAGAGTTGCGCGGTGGCTTTTATCGACCTTGCTAATCCTACGCAGCTTCACGGCGTTGACGTCGATCCAGCACAAACAGACTTTTCAAATGAAACCCTCAACTTATTGATTGCCGCCCAGTTTAGCGCATTTGAAAGCGCGATGCACAGCATGCGTGATGCTAAAACGCATCCTGACTATCGCACGGCGCAGCGGCTTTCTGAGGTTCTACGTCAATGCGAAAATCCTGTTGAATTATACAAGCATGTGAGCGCCGAGACGCGCAACGTTACCCAGGTTCGGGTTGATGAAGCTTATCACTTTAACTTGCTATGCGAGTTACTGCGTGTTGCTTTTTATTACAGCATAGATCTGGCCGTGTGTTTCAAAGCTGCTGAAAAGGCAGCAGTACGGAATGCTGATGCACACCATGCAAAAATGAAAGAATGGATTGCCGGGCTTGCATCAGAGGCGCGTGGGTTTTTCGGGCGCCTGGCAACAAAATGGCATTCGTTGAATACGACTGGTGTTGATCTTTACCAGGCAGCTTTACGGAATGTACGAGAGGATTGGAGCTCAGCAGCGTTTAACAGCATGACCTTTGTCCAATTTGTTGGTGAAGACAAAAAGGTGTTGCGCGAAGTGCTTCACAACCCTATTTGGCCTTTGGCAGCAAAGACGGGTACCGGGTTCCTTACCTGGATGGCAGGAAGACTAACAGGTTTTGATCCAGGAGGCATAAGTTTTGTTGATCTTGACCTAAGAGATCAACGGAGCTTGGCTACGTACTTCAGTCAAGAGCTGGACGCTCACGACGATGCTTGGTTTCATGCAACCTATAATGCCCTTCGCATGCAAGTGCTTGAG
>RGUK01000766.1 GCA_010027825.1 bacterium | reverse complement strand
GTGAGGGGTAGCCTCACAGTACGGCCAGCCGGCGCGATGCTGCCATAACAGCGGTTCCGCCATGGGTGGCGATGACGATATTCCGCGGGAGCCGCGCCCCTTCCGGCGCGCACCCGCGGCCGCGGCACAAGTGGCAGGTCTCGCATGTCGCCACCCTGCCCGCTTCCTCGGACGCAGGACAGCGGGACTCATTCGCTTCCGGGGTAGCCTCGTGATCGGAACGGAAGTATCGCCACCCCGCGGCATTCGCTTCGGCCCCCTCCCCCGTACTGTGGACGGATGCCATGAAAAACTGCCGATACTCGGAGTACTCCGGCCGCCGCCATTGGTGGGTGTATCCCGTCCATCCTTGCGCCAGCTCGGACAGCCTCGCGACCATGTCAATCGGCACGAGAACCGGCTCCCCGTACGCCCCCCACCGAATCATCCGGCCGCGGAAGTATCGATCGTGCGCGGCCGGATCGTAATCGGGATACGCCCCGGGGGTAGTGTCGGGGGTCCATCCATCGTCATTGGGCGATCGGGGCCGATCTTGCGTGTGGACGGTCTGCGGACCTTGTCCGACGTTGACGTAGCAACGGCGTCCAACAAATCCCGCCAGACCGCGAAGTGGGCAGTCGCCACAAATCGCCCTATCCGCCCCGGAGTGGACCGCATCTACGGGGCTTCGGCCATCGTCTAGCAGGATGTACACTTGAACCATGTCGCCGGTCTTCCGGTTTGTTGATCGGCCGATCGCGATCACGACATATGGGGCGCCGTTGAACGGGCTGTCGCCCCGGAATAGTACAATCCCGCTGGGGGCTTCCGGGCGGGGCTCATTCCGACGGCGGCGGGCGGTTTTCGTTGCCATTGTTCCCTCTATTGGTTGGGTGGTGGTCAGCTAATCATTTCGTCCCAAAGCCGCTCCGTTTCCAGTTCCGCAAGCATCACTTCCATGTCGTCTGCGGCATCGGCCGCGATCGTATCGGTAGGCTCCATCTTCTAGCTCCGTTGTGCTCCCGGCCGTACCGTCGGCCGTCTGCCCTATTGTACCATGCAATCGGCCAGCGTCAAGCGTACACTGTAACCTTCCGGCATTTACAGTTTTCCGCCCGGCCCCACCGTCGATCCTCCGGCCCGTCCCCCGGCCCGGCCCC
>RGUK01000765.1 GCA_010027825.1 bacterium | reverse complement strand
TGATTTCTGGCTTAAAATTGAGATGGCCTTAAGAGATGGATGTGCTGCATACAGGGTATTAGATGAAGATACAGTTATTCCAATCACAAATGAGCAAGAATTAGGGTGTGGACTCATAAGATGAGCCAATAAAGAGCGGCAACGAGTGAGGTTGCGGCGAGGAAGGTACGAGCCAGCTTGTCGTAACGGGTTGCGATACGCCGGTAGTCCTTGAGACGACAGAAGAAGTTCTCGATTTTGTGCCGCCTGCGGTAAATGCGCTTGGGGCAATAGGCTTTTATGATTGCGTTGGAACGGCTGGGGATAACCGGCAAAGCTCCTTCATCGCGGATGTGTTGGCGTACTTTTTCACTGTCATAAGCCTTATCGGCAGCCACGGCGAGAGGCGGTTGGTTGGTTTGCAAAAGCTGGTCGACAACCTGACTGTCGTGAACGTCGCCTCCGGTCAGCACAAAGTGTAGCGGTCGGCCTTGATCATCAACCACAGCATGTATTGTTGTGGTGCGTCCGCCGCGACTGATGCCTCTCGCCTGATTGTGCTCCCCCCTTTTGCGCCAGAGGCGGCGCGATGGGCTTCGACAATCGTGCTGTCGATCAGGTGCAAGCTGCTTTTGGATTTGGCCGCCAGCGTTTTGCAAATCTGCTGCCAGATGCCGCGCTTCGACCACCGATTAAAGCGGTTATACACCGTCGTGCGCGGCCCGTAACGTTCCGGCATATCGCGCCACGGGCAACCGGTGCGCAGCATATAAAATATCCCGTTCAGTACCCGTCGGTCATCGACCCGTGCCTTACCGCGAACATCTTGTGGCAACATTGGCTCTATAATCGCCCATTCAGCATCGCTCAGATCAAATCGCATAGCTCTCCTCTTTCGCTATACGCTTTGAAGCAAACTATACTTACTCAGCCGTTAATGGGGATGGATTCAAACATCAAGTGCAACGCTGGTGGTTAATTTCTGAGAGGAGAACCTCAGTTGGGGTTCTGAAGCCGAGGCACTTTCTGGGTGTCTCGTTGTGAGAAGCGATGATGTCGAGGAAGTCGGCCTCCGAGTGATCTGAGGGGTTGGTTGAGCGCGGCAGGTCGCGACGCAATCTGCTGATCGAGTTTTCGACAGTGCCCTTCTGCCATGGGCTG
>RGUK01000764.1 GCA_010027825.1 bacterium | reverse complement strand
GGATTTATCATGGCTGAATTTAGACTTAGGGCTACGGGCCAAGTGATGCTGGAAGACGAACTCCGGCGCTGGGCTAAAGACAACAATGGTCCATCATGGGATCGCACAACTGACGAAGTGCTTGAAGCACTGGGTGCTGATGTTGTATTTGAAGGTCCACAAGCGACAGGCGGCGAGTTTTGGCAATTCTCTATGCGTCAAGGCGTTGAGCAGCTTGATGGTAAGTGGTACACCAAGTACGTCCTTGGCCCGATCTTTACAGACCGCCCAGCAACAGAAACGGAACCAGCACAAACCGCTGGCGAACAGCAGGCTGCGTATGTTGCCCAGAAGACTGCCGAACGCGATGCCGCATTGCAAAAATCGATTGTCGACGCGGCGCAAAAGCGTTTAGACGACTTTGCCCAAAGTCGCAATTACGACGACGTCAAAAGTGCCTGTGACTACGCGGGATGTTCGGTTCAGAAATTCAGCATCGAAGGCCAGTACTGCAAAGATAAACGTGCTGAAACATGGGCCAAGCTCTACGAGATTCTTGCTGAAGTTCAAGCAGGTACGAGGCCGGCGCCGACAGGGTTTGCTGACGTAGAGCCCGATCTGCCGGCGCTCGAATGGCCGCTGTGAATAGATTGCTAAACATCATTATTGCGCTAGATCAGCTCGCATTTGCACTGTTAACGCTGGGATCAAGCGCTCCGGATGAAACCATGAGCTCTGCTGCCTACCGGCTCGAAAGGGCTGGCAAATGGCAGGGCAAGCTGTTCCGACCCGTGATCGATTTCTTGTTCAGCATGTTTGAGCACGAGCATTGCAAGAAAGCATACCTGGCAGAGCTTAACCGCAACCAGTTACCGCCAACACTGCAAAAGGGATAGCCGTGACCCTGGATTTGACCCCCTGAGCCCCGCACCGCGGGGTTTTTTATTTTCCAAAGGAGTGATCATGAAAAAGCTACTGTTTCTCATGCCCTTAGCACTTGCAGGGTGTGCAACCAATTACGATGGCTATGTTGAAGCAAACGTAAAGATTGTCGAAGCACGAGCAAAGGCCGAAACTGAAAAGTACAAGGCGATGGCGGCAATCGCCGCTGGGGCTGACGCATCGGCCAAAGTTGCCGCGGTCATGAGCATGGCACTGGGT